>JACQAM010000021.1 GCA_016194975.1 Bacteroidota bacterium | reverse complement strand
CCACGCACGACCCATTTTCCTTTAGCAGGCGGGGTTGCATTTCTTGGCCGTAGTCGCTCCACTATGGCCTGCAAAATGCGTCTCGGCTGAACAAAAATGGCATCATAACAATTCCAAAAAATGAATTTTAAACAGCCTCTACAAATCTCACTCATAACTCATAACCCGCAACTCATTTCGTATCTATCAAACCGGGATCGTCACTGAGATAAACCGGTTCACTTTCCGGGGAAGAAATCATTAGAATTTTTTGTACGGGAACTGAAATGCTCACGCGGTCTTTCATCATCCAGTTTCCTTTCCCGGATACGGTGAGCAATTCTCCCGACTCAAGTATTCCTTCTTTATATCGGATCGATTTATTCAAACCGAAAAAATTTGTACTCTGAATTCCGTGAGCGTTCAGTAATTTTTCCATTCCTTCATTCGCATCATTCAAAAATCCGGAAGATAATTTTTCATCCTGCACCACATACGTTTTAATAAGATTCGTTTCAATAACTGCATAACTTATTCCGTCATGGATCACCACATCGCCGGATTTTTCTTCTTCCACGATAGTTACCCAATGTGAATGTTTTCCGCTCTGCTGCATTTCTTCAATGAGTAAATAATAATAGGAACACTGCCGTCCGGAAAGAGGAGCGTTCAGAGTTTGCCCGGCGAAGACAACATTTCCATTCGTTCTCGCAATTTCTCCTTCCATGAAATCGGCGATGGGTTTTTCAGGATGATGGTGTAGATTTCTATTTACAACTTGTTTGCGGCCGTAGTACCAACCGAAAAAGATCGCTCCAATGATCACGGCAAGAACGATGAGCAAATTCAGAGATTGAAAAACGAGTGCGATCATTCGTCAAAATATATTTCCTGAAAGAAAAATAAGCGATTGGTATATTCGTGTTGATCCCGATAGCTATCGGGAGTAATTCGTAATCCAGGGATTACTGCACTTTAATACCAATGTCTTTATCAATCTCCGGCTTGAATGAACTCTTGTCGGCGATGTTGATCGTTTCATTGTAAGGCGCACATCCCGGCGCATCAATCTCCACATCATATTCACCGGGAGCAAGTATCATCACATATCTTCCCGTATTTCCATTGGGCACATAATTGCCAATGATCTCATTTGTTTTTTTATCCGTCACTGTGATGAACACTTCACTGAAGCCGGGTTTTTTATTCTGATCGGAAAAAACGATCATGCCGCGCACCACAGAATAATTCGGTTCCACATCATTGAACACGACACGATAAATATCGAGATCTCCGAGTGCATCTTCGCGGTGCATCGCAACATACCCGTAACGTCCGTTATCGGAAATACGGAAATTGCTGTTGTCTTCAGGTGTGTTGATCGGGTAACCGAGATTTTTCACGCCGGTGAATTTTTTTGTTGCATCGTCCCAGTCTGCTTTGAAAATATCATATCCACCCATGCTGGTGTGTCCTTTCGAAGAAAAATAAAGTGTTTTTCCATCGGGAGAAAGGCTTGGAAAATCTTCATCGGCAGAAGTGTTGATCTCAGCGCCGAGATTTTGCGGCATTCCCCATTTTCCATTCGGGAGGCGATTGCTTACAAAAAGATCGATGCCCCCGCTTCCACCCGCGCGATCGCTCGCGAAATAGATCGTGCTGCCATCGTTGCTGATGGTTGCAGCGATCTCGTAACCTTTGGTGGAATTGATGCTCTCGTCGAGGCGAACAGGTTTTTTATAAACGTTTTTTGTTTTGTCATATTCTGAAAGAAAAATATCGCCGCTTCCCTGTGCATTATCATAATACAGCAGAAGATAATTTCCGTTGGCACTCATGCCCACAACTTCCACATTTCCGTCTGCCGTTGCAACCGGTGCGCCTATGTTCTTGCTCTTGAGAAACCCGCCTTCACTCTCGCGCGAAATGTACACTTCGGAAAAATAACTTCCATCGGGCTGGAGAAGATTTCCACCATCCGATCTTTTTGTAGTGTAAACAATGAACGACTCATCGGAAGGAACAAACGGATAATATTCGGCGTACTCTGAATTCACACTGCTGCCGAGATTTTCGAAAGAGATATTCAGCGGGTACTTCATCAGCTCTTTTGCATTGTAACAATTCTGAATTTCACGATCTGCATCGGCCAGATTTTCTTCTGTTCCTTTTCCGTTTTTTTTGAAATCGTTATAACATTTCAGTGCATCATCAAAACGATAAGCGAAATGATATGCGCGCCCGAGCAGGTACATCGCGTTAGGATCATACTTCGGCAGTCGTGTCACCACTTCGAGGTAAGGAATGGCTTTCGCTTTATTGATGTACGTATTGAGATAGCACACACCGATGCGGTAATTGTATTCCTCGTTCTTCGAATCATCATCAAGCAGGTCGAGATAATCCTGCAATGCTTCATCGTAATTTTTGTTTTTGAATTTCTCCTCGGCAATCTTCGGATCGGAAACTGCTTTGTCCTGCGCAATGGAACGCTGAAAAAAGGCGAGTGAGAAAAGGAGAATAAAAAAATACCTGGCTTTCATGGGTTGATTCGGTTATCGTTAAATTGAAAATTGTACCGGGCAGCAAATGTACGATATGGGTACGAATTACAGATAATCAGTCCCCTATTTCATAGGTACTTCTATCAACATTAACTCCGTTCCTTTCTCCGCGCTCAATGTAAATTTTTCTGTTTCCCATACGCCGATCGCATCTCTTCTTCCGGCGTTCATTTCACCAATGGAAATATTTCCTTCGATGACAAAAACATAAACTCCGTTTCCTGATTTGTGAATGGAATATTCGGTTGAATTTTTTTTCGTGAAATGTCCGAGCGAATACCATGCATCCTGATTGATCCAGAGAACCGCATCTTCTTTCACCGGAGAAACAACCAGGCAAAATTTATCCGTGCGCATTTCTTCACTGAACATCCGCTGATCATACCTCGGTGCAATATTTTTTTCTTTCGGGAAAACCCAGGTTTGAAAAAGTTTTACCGGTTCTGTTTTCGACGCATTGAATTCCGAATGAAAAACTCCTTTGCCTGCCGACATGATCTGCACTTCTCCTTTACGGATGATCCCGTTTCCTCCCGTGCTGTCCTGGTGTGCAAGCGCGCCTTCCATTGGAATGGTCACGATCTCCATATTATCATGCGGGTGTTTTCCAAAACCCATTCCGGGTGCAACTGTATCGTCATTGAGAACGCGCAACAATCCGAAATGCATTTTCGCAGGATCATACCACGAAGCAAAACTGAAAGAGTGATACGCGTTGAGCCAGCCATGATCGGCATGGCCTCGTTCTGATGAAGGATGAAATATTGTTTTCACTTGGAAATTCTTTTTTAGATGATGGAAAGCGTTTCTATTTACACAAGGTTGTGAGTAATGAGTTATGGGTTTTGAATTACAGGTATCAGAATATTGAAGATTACTTTTTATTCCACAAATCTCCTTTACTTATAACTCATAACTCATCACCCTCGCAACTTATCCAATAATTCTCCGAGCAGTTTCACTTCTTCGGATGAAAGTGTGGTCAGTAAATTATTCCATTCGTTCATCAATGGTTGCAATTCATCGAGCAGATCAAGTCCTTTTTGCGTGATGCGCACATCCATCTGGCGCCGGTCTTCTTCGCACGCTTTTCTGTCAATGAGTTTTTTGGCCAGTAATTTATCGATGAGCCGCGATGCATTTGAATTTTTATCGAGCATGCGTTCCTGTATGAGCCCAACCGATGCAGCATTCGGCAACTGTCCGCGCAAAATACGGAGCACATTGAATTGTTGCGTGGTAATTCCGAATTTTTTCAACTCGCGCGTGTAACGCGATTGCATCCAGGAAGCAGTGAAAATAATATTGACCGCCGTACGATGATAAACGCTGGCGAAATTTTTCTGTTTGATCTCGTCTTCAAGTTTCATAGGAGAAAAAACTTATCTGAATTATAGAAGCCGGGTAAAAATAAATTTCATTTTGTATCCTGGAAAAAATGCAGGCGGATGAGTTCTCTGAGATAATAACGCTTCCCGTCTTTCTCAGCCGTAATGAAAGCATCAGTCTGACCGGTGGCGATTATTTTCTGTTTGTACGCTTCGGCCTCACGCAACGTTTCGAATTTCCCCATAGTGAAACGTGTCACATGATCATCTAGCACAATGCGGTCGATGCTGCCTAAATTTTTGAGTCGTTGGTATTTATAATTCTCCGGAAAATTATACGCAGCCACCTGCACGCGGAAATAAAGTCCGGGCGCTTTTGCATCACCATAAAGACGCAACAACAAAGCGTAATCAATAGGATCCGTAAGGAGAAGATTGGAAGAATCAAGCGGAACATGGTGAAACATCACCGTGTCGATACTCTTGATCCGTTGTTGCTTCACGAGATAGCCAGTTGTGTAAAAAGCAATATCAATATTGCTGCGCTGCATTTCACCGATCTGTGTTGCATTCACAACAGTATCCTGCGACTGAAATCCGTTGAGTGAATAAGAAACTTTATAAGTCCGTCCCTGTGGCAATGAAGTAAGATATTTTCCACTGGCAGCATTACTGTTCAACGTGAACGGCCGGAATTTTCCGCTCTGATCCTGAATGTTGATGGAAGCACTTATCGGCTGGCCATCGAGTGTGATATTTCCGCTCAGTAACAACACGTTTGTAGTGTTCATGTTGAAATCCGTTTCCACGAGATAAATATCCTGTTGTCCTTCTCCTCCTGCTTTTCCCGATGAATAATATCCGTGATGGCCATCGGTACCGAGCACAAAATATTTATCGTCGCCGGGCGTGTTTATCGGGTAACCAAGATTCACCGGATCGGAAGGAGAAACTGTTATGCTGTCAATGTAGGTGAGTTCTGTTTTGAAAATATCATACCCGCCCATGCTGTTATGTCCCTGCGAACTGAAGATGAGTGTTGTTCCGTTCGGGTGAAGAAAAGGAGCATCTTCATCATACTGCGTGTTAATGATCGGTCCAAGATTTTTAATATTTCCCCACGTACCGTTCTCTAATTTGGTAGCCATCCATATATCTCTCCCACCGTATCCGCCTTCACGTTCGCTTGCAAAATAAATTGTGTTCATGTCCACAGAAAATGTTGCACTTCCTTCCCACGCCAGCGAATTGATCTCTCCCATTAGCGGAGTTGGTTTTGTCCATTCAGTTCCTTCGAGCGCGGAAACACAGATGTCGCCATTTCCTTCTTCGTCTTTGTAAATGAGAAGTGTTTGTCCGTCGTTGGAAATTCCTATAGCCGCATCATGTCCATCGGTGTTGATCGTAGTGTCGAGTGCATGAGGAGGCCCCCACTTTCCGTTTTCGCGATGAGAAATAAAAACATCTTCAAAATAAGTTCCGGAAGAATCGGGAACTCCGGGATATTTCTGCAATCCGCCCATACTGCTTTCACCACGATACGTGTAAAGCAAAACGGAATCGTCGGAAGTGACCACCGGAACATATTCCGAATTTTCCGTGTTCACCGGTTGTTCTATATTGGTGATACGCGCTTCTACCCGGTGCGAAGTAAGTTCCTTTGCATTGATGCAATACTGCCGGAGTTGTTCTGCTTCTGCCTGTTTCTCCGGCGTAATTTTTTTCTTTTCATATTCATCAATACTCGCAATGGCTTCATCATATTTTTCATTGAGATGATACGCGCGCGCAATGTAAAGATCAATGTCGGCCGCTTTTGAATTCTTCTCTTTTGTTTTCAGCAGATAATCGAGCGACTCATCCAACTCATCACTTTTGTAGAGGAGACATATCCCGATTTTGTAAGTGAGATAATCATTCGTTCCATACTGGGGTTCCAGTGAACGATAAAGCGGAAGTGCCTGGAGATAATTTCCTGCATCGTAATATTCCTGCGCTTCCTTGAACGCCTCCATTCCCTTCTGATCTTTTCGGAATCCTTTTCCAAGATTGATATCCTGCGCATGCGCAAATGCGCCAATGAAAAGAAGCAGCGCAGACAAATAAAAAAAGCGGAGTCGCATAGTGCAGGGAATTTTGCGAGGATGCAATTTACATTATTTCCCTTTAGATAAACCACCCGGTACCATGCCATTTGCAGCAATGAAACCGGTGGTCCAGGCGGCCTGGAAATTGAATCCGCCGGTGAGGGCATCGATGTTGACCACTTCGCCGGCGAAAAAAAGATCTTTTCTCAATTTACTTTCCATCGTGCGGAAATCTATTTCTTTTAATTCAACACCACCGCAGGTTACGAATTCGTCTTTGAAAGTGGTTTTCCCTTTCACTTCATACTGGTCACCGAGCATGGTCATTCCCAGTTTTTCCATTTGGGAAGAAGCGAGATCGGCCCACTTGTGTTCTTCATGAATGCCGCATTTTACCAGCAGAAAATGCCAGAGGCGTTTGGGAAGATGAAAATTATTCGAAGAAAAAACAGTTACGCTTCCGGTTTTTTTTCTCGCATGGATGATCTCATCACGGATCTCATTTGCTGTTTTTCCGGTCCAGTTGATGATCGCGGTGAAGTTGTAATTACATTTTGCGAGTTCTGTTGCGCCGAATGCCGACGCTTTCAACACGGCAGGTCCGCTCATTCCCCAATGGGTGATGAGGAGCGGGCCATGGGTTATAATTTTTGTTCCGCCAATTTTCACTTCTGCATTTTCCACGCTCACACCCATCAGTTCGGTAATCTTATTCTCCGGAAGATTGAAAGTGAACAGCGAAGGAAGTGGTGGAAGAATGGAATGTCCCAATGAAGCGATCAAACTGTAATTTCCGATTTTAGGAGAACCTCCCGTGGCGATGAGTAATTTTTTTGCCGTGAAAACTTCTTCTTCATTCGCCGTCACTTCCCAATAGTCCTTTTTTTTGAGAATGGAATTAATACTTTTCGAAAGATGGATCTGGATTTTCCGTTTACGCGCTTCATCGAGAAGACAATTCACGATCGTAGCAGAATCATTCGTAACAGGAAACATCCGCCCGTCCTCTTCTGTTTTCAATTTCACTTTTCGCTTTTCAAACCAGGCGATCGTTTCCTTGACGGAAAACCTGGAAAACGGACCGGGCAATTCTTTGTTTCCTCTCGGATAAAATTCAGAAAGAAGGTTGTTATCGAAACACGCGTGCGTTACGTTGCACCTTCCGCCACCCGAAATGCGCACCTTGGAAAGTAATTTTTCCGACCGCTCAATAATGGCGATTTTCAGTGAAGGATCGAGTTCTGCTGCATTCACAGCAGCAAAAAATCCGGCAGCGCCGCCGCCGAGAATTAGAATATCTGAAACAGGATTTTTACCGGACACGATACAAGTTTACGGAGAAATAAGACGATGGCTTCAACGGAGGCCTTCATTATCTGCTGAATACTCCTTCTGAATTGTCCCGGAATAATTGGCCCATGGTTTGCAATTATTCCTGTAATTATTTTGAACTTTTTCCATTTATTCATTCGAAAAAAGAGATATATTTGAACATAGCCATCCCGAATGTTCGCGAGGGCTTTTTTTCACACAACTAACACACAATACACTTACCCATGGGACTATTTAAAAATGAGTTCATCGACATTATCGAATGGACAGACAGTTCGAATGATACGATGGTTTGGCGTTTCCCTCGTTTTCAGAACGAGATCAAGAACAATGCAAAACTCACCGTTCGCGAATCGCAGGTAGCCGTTTTTGTAAATGAAGGTCAGTTCGCCGATGTTTTTCAGCCGGGAATGTACACCTTGTCAACACAAAACTTACCGATCCTTTCCACACTCAAAGGATGGAAATACGGATTCAATTCTCCGTACAAAGCGGAAGTTTATTTCGTTAACACCAAACAATTCACGAATCTCAAATACGGAACTAAAAATCCGATCATGATCCGCGATGCAGAATTCGGCCCCGTGCGCATACGTGCGTTCGGATCATACGCCATGCGCATTACGGACGCAAAAGCTTTCATCAAAGAGATTGCCGGTACCGATGAACACGTTACCACCGAAGAGATCACCGAAAATCTCCGCAACATCGTGATGACACGTTTCACCGATGCGGTGGCTTCAGCAAAAATTCCGGTGCTCGATATGGCATCGAACTATGATGAATTCTCCGAGACGATCCAAAAAAAGATCGCTCCTGAATTTCTCGAATACGGAATTACACTTACAAAATTGCTCGTAGAAAATATTTCTCTTCCGCCCGAAGTGGAAGCAATGCTCGACAAACGCAGCAGCATGGGAATCGTCGGAAATCTCGGTGCATATTCTCAATTCCAGGCAGCGAATGCAATGGAACAGGCAGCGCAGAATCCGAATGGCGGCGGAATGATGGGAGCAGGAATGGGAATGGGAATGGGAATGGGAATGGGAAACCAGATGGGAAATATGTATGCGCAGAATCAATTCAATCCGCAAACCGGAATGCAGGGCCAGCAGAATACTCCTCCGCCTCCACCACCGATGATGCAATTCTTCGTCGCTGTGAATGGTGCGCAACAAGGTCCATTCGATATGGCCGCGTTACAAGGAATGGTAGCAAGCGGTGCTCTCAAAAAAGAATCAAACGTTTGGAAAAACGGAATGGCAGGATGGTTACCGGCAGGACAAGTTGCAGAACTCGCTGCACTGTTCACCGCAGTTCCTCCTCCAATGCCGCCTCCGCCACCAGCTGGCTAACGCACTTGCCATCGCTCGTTGGTGGTTGGCAGTTGGTTGGTTGTTTGTGGTTTCAAATTCTTTTAGGATTAAACCACCAACGACCAACCAACCAACCACCAACTTTTTTGTGATACTATCAATCAGAATTTTTTCCAACCATCCATAAAAAAATCCAATGAGTAACGATTTCTCCGAAAAAACACAGGACGTAGCCGAACAGGGAAAAGTAAAATGCAAAGACTGCGGCGGAATTCTTGAATTCAGTCCCGGCGTACAAAGCATGAAATGCATTTACTGCGGAACGCAGAATGATCTTGGTGAACAACTGAAAGCAGTTGCAACCGAAGAGATCGATTTCGAATCTTTTCTTGCGAATGCAGAAAATTCGGCGGAGAAAATGGAAGCGACCATTGTGAAATGCGATAGTTGCGGATCTTCCACTACGCTGCGGCCAAATGTTACTGCCGATAATTGTCCGTTCTGCGGAACTGCGCTTGTGCTCAAAGGAGGAACCACTGCAAGTTTTATCAAACCGAAATATTTATTGCCTTTCAGGATCGACAAGAATAAAGGCATGGAAGCTTTTAAAAAATGGCTGAGTGGTTTGTGGTTCGCTCCCGGCGATCTTAAAAATGCAGCGCAGAATGATAAACTGAAAGGGCTTTACATTCCTTACTGGACTTACGACAGTGACACCGCTTCAAAATATTCCGGAATGCGCGGCGACCATTATTACGTGAGTGAATCTTACACCGTGGATGGAAAAACACAAACGCGGCAAGTGCGCAAAACACGATGGACGCCCACCAGTGGAAATGTGAATGACAAGTTCGACGACATTCTTGTGATGGCGAGCGCATCTCTTCCGGAAAAACTCGCGCAGGAACTCGAGCCCTGGGATCTGAAAGAACTGGCTGCATTCAACGAACAATTACTCACAGGATTTGTTGCCGAGCGTTATCAGACAGATGTGAAGCAGGGATTTGAAAAAGCAAAAAAGAGAATGGAAGAAATAATCCGCTCGACCGTGAAAAAACATATCGGCGGCGATGAACAGCAGATCCTCACGCTGAATACGAATTACAACAAAACTACTTTCAAACACCTCCTGCTCCCGATCTGGCTGAGCGCTTTCAAGTACAGCAACAAAGTTTATCGCTTCATGATCAACGCACGCACCGGCGAAGTACAGGGCGAACGCCCGTACAGTTTCTGGAAAATTTTCGGAACCATTGCCGGCGCAGTTGCCGTTATCGGTGGAGCAATTTATTTCTACTATCGCTACAAACATGGCGCTTAAGAAAATGGAGAGCGGAGAGTGGAGTTCGGAGATTTTTTTATTTCCCGCCCTCCATTCTCCATTCTCATTTATAAAACATTCCATTAATTTCGGCGGACGTTTGAAACAACTCATTTTTGTAATCGTATAATCAGGAAACAAAAAAACATTTTCTCCCTCTTCTCCTTCCATTCTCCATTCTACCATGTCTTTCACAAACGATCAAACCATCCAGCAACTCGCCGATGCGCTCAGCGGAAATGAGCGTGCACAGGAATGGCTGCAGCGACAAGGCAAACAGGAATTGATCATGGTGCACGATGCCCTGCGTTTCAACGACGATGGCGCCATGGAATGGTTGCACGATTATGATCACGACGACTGGGCGCTTTTCATTACCGCGGTCGACGGAGATCCGCATGCTGTGCAGGCGCTCTTCGATGCGAAACATTCGCGCCTCGCTATGTGCGCAGGGATGGTGCTCGGCGATCAGAAAGCGATCGACTATTTACACAAACACGGATTGAAAGCGTGGCAGAATCTTGCCGCTGCTGTGAAGAAAGTTTTAGCGGAGGAATAAATTCGAAGATTCAGCGAAACATTTTTTTGGAATTTTTTTCAGGAGCGGCAGCTGTTGTGCTATAAAACAACTCTTGTCCCGCCACGCCGCATTACGCGCGCGCTTGTCAGCCTGAGCGCCAGTCGAAGGTAAGAACGCGCGGGGTAAAAGCGGCATGTCGGGGCTAGGATCATTCCGCCTGTAGCATTTAATTCACTCACAACTTTGAGAAAAAAATCAGTTGAAGCCCGAATAATATTGCCACAGGTTTTCACTGATTAACACTGATTACTTTTTTCTGGCCAAAGACCGAAAACAACAAACATTCCATTGCAACTCTTATATAAACTTCACTCCGAATAATTCTCGCGAAGCAGAACAACAAACTGAAAACATTTCATGTAAACTTTTTTCTGCTTTCCCAATAATTAATTTTCTTCGAAGTAATCATTTATTCTTCACCGCCGCTATAACAAGAATGATGAGCACCACCGCTTCTATTCCGCCGAAAACCCAGATCGCGTAAGCATCATTGTGTTCCTGGTTGGTCACTTCTATCAGCACCGGCTTCGAAGGAATATTCAATTGAAAATGTTCTTTCAGGTAATTTACTTTATCGCTTCCGATTCCTTCCCACCACACATTGCGGATCACTCCCACAAAACTATGTTGTGCAAGTGCAGCGTTATAATCCGCATCTGAAAGTTCATTGAATTTCAGAACCACCGCTACCGGATCTCCTTCTTTCCATTCATCGCCTACAATAGGAACGTAAGTAGTATGCGTAACCGTTGTCGATCCGCGATTGGTAGATGTTACCGTTTCTTCTTCCCCTGCATTCACGAGTCCGCCCTGTATCACCACATTTCTACTTCCTGAAATTTTTCCGAGCGCCACATCGTTCACCTGCACCTGCTGGAATCCGTAATCGAAATAATGTGTGAGTCCCGGAAATAAAACAACTCCGAGTATTGCCGTCATGATCACGAACACCAGCACCATTGCCAATTTAGCCGGATTGGAGATCGCCATTGCACGGTACGCTTCTTTTTCAGAAAGTCCATTCACACTTTTGCCCGGAATTTTTTCCATGAGATATGCATTCAACTGCTGAATACCGGGCTCACCGGGATTAGCATACATCATCGTTTTTTTCTTTTTCCCATTCGCATCATTGTAGGTGATGATGATGGAATGCAACGTGGATTTCTGCTGGTAATAAAAATTGAGAATGTCGTTAAAAGCGAAATTCTTTTTCACGAAAGGGCCGGTGGTGGTTGCAACAGTGAAATCATCGATGTTCGCCGTGCAGGTGTTGGTCATGTATTTAAACTGGAAGTAGGGCATGGTGCGAGGATTTAGGAATGCAAATTAAAAAATATTTTATTCAATTTTAGGTTCATCGAGGCGAATGCGGTAAGCTAACCCGATTGTGAAAACGAAATTATTATTTACGCGATCGTAAATTCCATCGTAAGAACTGCCGTAAGGATTCGGGGAACAGTAATGACCACCTTCGACCCGATCCACAAATGAATATTTCAACGAATATCCTGCGTCAATAAAAAGAACCAGTTTTTGCTTCACATAAAAATCCAGAAAGAATTTCGCTTCACTTTCTTTAGCATGGACAGAATCCATAAATAAATTAGTTTGCATCTGGTAGGAACGCTGGTAATTTTTATACGCGACGCCGCAATAAACTTTCTGTCCCAGTTTATATTCCACGCGCATATTATTCGGAAGAAGCCCGAAAATTCTCCAGCGATCGGCCGGCCTCCAGTCGACACCGAGCAATGGAACGAAAAAATTTCCGAAGAATTCTTTGTTGTAATACAATCCCGCTTTCACAGAAAATTTTTCATTGGGCTGCCACGTCAGAAGAAATGTTCCACCAAGTTGCAGGTCATCGGCAATTTTTCCGCGCAGGTCAGAACTGAGGCGGGGAATGATCATTCCCATCATCTTCCATTTCCTGTTCTTTGATGTCAACTGGTACCCGGCCGGTAAAGCGAATGAATACAATCTGTTCCGTTCCACGCCGCAATCTAACCTTGTCGATGAGAGTTCTTCGGCAGTGAACTTCAGCAGAACTGTTGAGTTAGAATCAATATTGACCGGGGCAAAAAAACCAAAGTTCTGGTCGAATGCCTTGAAACCTGAAGCCGCAGAATCTTTGTAAGTAGAATAAATTGCCTGCGAATTGAAATTCACGATGTCAATATACGGTTGTGCAGAAACACAACCCGCATAAAATAATGGAGCGGCTAAAATTACTTTCAGAACATCTTTTCTCACGCCGCCATCTGGTTAATGCGGTTCTGCACATCATTGAGAATGGCCTGCTCTTCCGGCGCTATATGCCCGTCGGCTGCAGCGGCTTTCTGCATGATGGCGAAAACTTTTTCGGCCTGCTTGCGATTTTCCGGCAACCGCAAAGTGAGCGCACGGCCTTTCGTGAGATCAAACATACCCGCGATCTTCGAATTGTCGTAACCGAGTTTGCGCGCAAACTTCATGCAGAATTCCAGTTCCTGCTGGTTGATCTTTCCATCGGCGCAAATGACCATCATCACATTGTTGAAAGCATAATCGCGCACTTTGAAAAGCGGATCAAGATCGCTCACACCTGCGTGCGTTACGAGCGGCACCTGCGATTCATTTGCAAAAACATTGTATTCATTTGCATTCATCAGTTTCGAAATGATCCATTCAGTTTTCGTGCTGTTCAGTTCCGCGCTGCAATACTGGCATTTGATATCGAGCGTATCGGCAATGGGCCCGCCGCAATTCGGACAACTGTGTGCAAGCAGCGATCCCTTCGCATTACCCGCGCCCGTATCGCGCGACATGATCATGATCTCGCTGCTGGTGTAAGTTGTTCCCTCAAGGAGATTCAGTTTTCCCGTACTGATGTCCACTTTCTGTGAAGTGCGTTTGAAAGCGATCACCATATTGTCTTTTCCCTGCTGCTGGTAAAAATCCATCAGCGTCACATTGTTCAGGTAAAGACGATTGAAAACAAATTTTGGTTCGGTGGAAATTTTCTGCGAGAGCGAATCGAATAATTCATTGCTCACGAAACGGCGCATGCGTTCCGGTTTCTTAAGCACCGTCGCCGACATGATCTGCATATAAGCATTCGATGCTTTGTCCTCGGTCATCTGCACCGAAAATTCTTTGTCATACTTCATCGCTTCACGAATGCGGCCGGTGAGCGTTCCTTCTTTTTCCAGTTTTTTATTTTCATTCACATAATCATTCGCCTGCGTAATTTCGGAAAGCACCCAATCGTAATCGCCGAGCGTGGTGATGGTTCCGCAACTTTCACATTTACTTACTTCGCCTGAATTTTTCGGCAGCGGGCTTCCGCAGTTCGGACAATTTTCGCTGTGGTACATATCTTTTTCCTGAACGCCGCTCTTGCGGATGAACGTCCAGTATTCGAGATTCTCAAGAAATCCTTCCTGATTCAGCGATGAAAATTTTTCAGTTACAAAATTGTCCATCATTGTAAAATGAATTCCCACATCCATGATGTCGAAATTTCCGTCGCGGTCCACGTTGTCGATATACATTTTGGAAATTTTAATATCCGACATTGTGTTTTTCTGGCCGAGTTCGTTCATCATGATGAATTGCGTATTGAAACGCTGCCACACTCCATCGGAAATCCACTTGCGCACTTTACTGAGATCTTTATTCATCCACGCTTCCTGAATTCCCATGAAAGCGGTATTCACTTTTCCGAGAAAAACCTGTTCGTTGAAAGCCGGATTCCTCGTAAAAAAATCAGCAGGGATCATATTTTGTTTCTGCGCTACATTTTCAAATTGCGGAATCTGGTTGAGCCCCGAGAACGAACGCACTTTTTTCCGAGTGAGATAAATGATGAGAATGAGAACAGCAATAGCAATAATATTCCACGGAAACGGAATGGAGAGCAGCAGGTAAATAATAAATCCTAATCCGCCGCCACCACCGCTGTCCGATCCGCCACCGCCACCACCACCGCCGCCACCGGCGCTTGCGATAGCAGAGATTGTTGTAAGAATGAGAATGGCGGAGAGCAACCAACGTTTATCATTGGCGAATCGACGCTCAATTTCGTTTCGATAAAATATTTTCATAACTGTAATTTTTAGTGAGAGGGCGCATCACTGCAATATAGAAACAGGATATGGCATTTGCAATAATTTTTTCACGATGAATGTTTTGATCCGCGAAATAATGCGGGCTGACCACTGGCCAGCTTCTGTATATCATTATCAAAATATTCACCGAAAAAAATTATTTTGTCTCCCTGAAAAAAGAAAAAACAAACGCGGCAACAACGCATAACACCGCTACCACAATTCCCGACAAACGCAAACCGTGATCGTGCCCTGTGTCTTTTCCGAATAGTGTGAGCATCGCAAAAACTGCAATGCCTAATGTCTGTCCTAATTTTACAACAAAAAATTTCACCGCAAAAAATAATCCTTCGCGATTTTCCCCGGTAGCTTTCGCATCTTCAACAGCAATATCGGCGAGAATGGCAGGCGGAAGAATTCCAAGCGCCGCCAATGGAAACGAAGCGATAATCACGAAAATAAAAAGTTGCGCCTTCGTGCCTATCGGGTAATGCCCGATCCCGTACACGCACGCGCTCACCGCCGCGAGAACAAAAAATGCGAGGATTACTATTTTCTTTTTTCCGAAACGTTTCGCCAACGTATTCATTGCCGGGTAAAAAATAAGTGAAGCAGCTACCATGGTCCCCATGAGCACCACGCCGAGTTTTTCATTCAGCCCGGCGAGCACGGTAACGTAATACAACAAGCCGCTGGTAATGATGTACAGCGCCATGTACCAGGAAAAATCGGCGGAAGCATAGAGAAGAAATTTTTTATTTTTCAACGTTGCGCGTATTGCTTTGAACAAGGGCATGTGCGAGGGTTTTCCTTCGCAGTATTTTTTTTCATCAATGAAGATCACCGGCAGCAACATAAAAATTCCTGCGATGAAACACAACACTCCGATCGCGTACTGCACCGATAAAAATTTTGTTTCCAGGTGAAAAATATCTTTCAGAAGATGTGCAAGATTATTGGTGGAAGAAGCGATCACTATTCCGATAACAAATCCCACTTGCTGCAATGTTGCCAGTGAAACACGGTCTTCTGCACTGCGCGACATTTCGGGCAGCAATGCATTGCACGGAATGATGTAAGTGGTGGCAGCAACAAAAAAAAGTGAGAGCGTGATCACCAGCCAGTAGGCATTGTTGCGCGCCACCGCTTGCATGGGCGGACAGAATACGAGCGCGCACAGGATGATGGCCGGAATAAAACTCCACTGCATGAACGGAATTCTTCTTCCTCTTTTGTGGCCGCTGCGGTCGCTGAGCTGCCCGATGAACGGATCATAAAATGCATCTGTAAGCCGGCCTGCGGTAGTGATCATTGCGAGTAAATTGAAAATTCCGAATAAAGCGAATTGAGAAATGAGTACCGGCAATCCTTCATCTTTCGGCGGCAAATAAAAATACGGAAGCATCACGCCGATGATATTGACGAGAATACTCCATCCGCCCATTCCGGCAGCGAAGGAAATTTTTACAAGGAGCGGTAGTTTCAAATGGGAAACGAATTGCGAATGGTACGAATATACCATGATAAAATAATATGTTTTCGAAATTGCGCAGAAGCGTTTTTTTTCTTCTAAGAGGCTGTTTAAAATTCATTCTTAAAATAAAATCATCAAACAAAAGAAATCCCTATGGTCTTGCTGACCTCTTCTTCAGAATTGTTGGATATTAAGGAAAGTATCAGAACCGGAGCTAAGGAAACTTTAAGACAATTTAGCCGTATAATTTAATCAATTAAGGCTACACCAAATCCTCTGTTTGTTTATGGACATCTCTAAAAACACAGAAATGCAAGGCGGGATTTACCATTCGTAAATGAGGATTTTGAGGACGCAGCCCAACGCAGCAGTTCGAAGTTATAGGGGTACCCATATGAAAACGAGATTGCAATCAGTTGCAACTCGCTTTTCTATTCACATAAAGCAGATATTTTATGTCAAAACTCTACAAGCTTTCCTCTTTCTTTTTTCTGTTTTTTTTCGGTTTGACATTCTTGGCAAATGCAGCACACACAATTACTGCTTTTCCAACCCTGAATTTTTGTACCACCACCTATCCGACAACTTACCAAAATACAGTACTCTTTACTCTCGACGAAGGAGTAGCAACTGATTTTAATCCAAGCCAGGCAAGCAAAACTTTGATTGTAACGTTGCCAGCAGGTTTTGAATTTAACACCGTTGCCGGCCCTACGGTAACAAGAACCGGAAATCAGCTTACCATCAATTCATTCACATGGACAACTACCGCAATTACGGTAACGCTGTCCACCACTTCTAATACTGCTCAGCTTAATGCTATTCAGTTTAATAATTTCCAGGTAAGAGCCATTGCTGCAGGAAGCGGAGACCTGGTAAGAACAGGCGGAACTTTCACCGTTGAAGGAAGTGTAAATCTTCCCGGCCCTGCCGAATCTTTCGGACATCTCTTCGCAGGCCCGCCAACAACTTATGTTTCTAGCAGCGTGGTGCAATACACAACTGCTAACATTACAAAAAATTGCACATCAACTTCCAATCCGATTTTGGAAATAAGAATAGATGTGATTGGAAATTCAGATTGTCCTGCAACCATAACACAATTTAATTTCAGCACACTCGGAGATGTCGGTTATTCCCAGAACCCATTGACAAACATAACCCGGGCTGACGTTTATTATACTGGATTAATTCCGGGATTCAGTTACACACATTTTTTCGGATCGGTAAATAATCCGAATGGGGCATTCACCATAAACGGATCACAATCATTATCCCTCGGCTCGGGTACTTATTATTTTTATTTGTCATACGATGTTCCTCTTACTGCTAATGTCGGAGATGGACTTGACGCTTCAATGATTTCTTTTCTTTTTAATGCAGGAACAATTAATAATATGTCAACGCCGAATCCTGCGGGCATTCGCACCATTGTTACCGGGACGTGCGCACCTGCTCCCGATTTGCCAAATCCTCCTGCAAATATTCAAACTGTAACTGCAGGTTCATTGGTAATCCCAATGGATAATGCACATCAGAATCTCTGGTTGAGTTATCCATTTAATATAAAATCTTATGGGTTGGTGAATGCACTTTTGATGAATGATATTCCTGTTAAATGGGTGATTCGTTCCGGCAAAATAAAAGATGCGATAGATTTTTCTGCTGTGGCAGCAAGAATTTATCCAACTGCAGTCGCTGCGGCCAATCAGGATTTCCGAGCAGGGGAATTTATTATTGATACGACCTGGCTGAACCATCCGTTTTATTCCGGCGGACAAACTGCATTACAAGTAATTTCAGCATTTGCCGTACAATGGAAAGTTGCCGTTTATCAATTGTCAACAAACGTATCGGTGGATGTAAGATATACTTTGAATCAGCGGCCGAAGATTGCATGTTTTAATAATGGCGGAAATGCAAATCTTCATACAACCATTTTAGATTCTGCGAAGGTTACAAATTACGTTGCCATTAACACCGGGCTTTTTACCGGGCTTGCTCAATGTTATACTTTTTGTTCTGAAGCGCATTGGGCAGGAACCGTTGCCGATACAGGAATTACTGCGAGTGTCAGAACGTTTGTAAATGAAGGAGGAAATTTTTTAGCAGAATGCAAAGGCGTTGATACTTACGAAAATAATCAGGGTCCCTATCATTTTGAATCAACGAATGGAGTTACAATCGTAAATAATTCAATTACGAACGCATATTATAATCCTGATCTGGCTTACCAGCAATTTGAAGGAACTGTTATTGCAAATCCAGGAGGATCGGAAGTAAACTGGGTGTTGAACGGAGGATCTTGGGTGCCAAATTTTTATTATGCAATCAGCAGTTCAACAAACATAGATAATGTTTTTACAGGAGGCGCTCATCTTACATCACCTGATTCTGTTGGAAGCAATGTTTTTTATTTAGGAGGACACACTTACGCAACAAATTGGAGTACGCTTACCTACATTAATGCGCAACGCATGTATCTGAATGCTGCGCTCATTCCCGCGCACAGGCCAACTGCTTTTACTTTAAATCCGGGCAATAACACAACAATTTGCCAGGGACAATCTGTAACCTTAGGTGGTTCTCCAACAGGGCCTCCGGGTGCAACTTATAATTGGTCGCCAAGTTCAAGTTTAAATAATTCGACTTCTGCAAATCCGATTGCGACACCAACGGTAACAACTACCTATACTGTCGTTGCAGATAATGGCGGATGTCCGGGCGGGCCATCTTACGTTACTATTACAGTAAATCCAACTCCTGTTGCTCCAACTGCTTCGAGCAACAGCCCGATTTGCGCAGGAAGTAGTTTGAATTTAACTGCAAGCAATATTGTCGGAGCAACTTATTCATGGACAGGTCCGAATTCATTTTCATCCGGATCTCAAAATCCAACTATTACAAATGCTACTGTTGCAGCTGCGGGAACTTATTCTGTAACAGTTACAGTTGGCGGATGCACGGGGCCGGCAGGAACAACTATTGTAACTATAACGCCAGCTCCCGTTGCACCAACAGCATCGAGCAACAGCCCGATTTGTGAAGGGTCAACATTAAATCTTTCTGCGAGCAATATTGCCGGTGCAACATATTCTTGGGTTGGCCCGAATTTATTTTCATCTTCCTCACAAAATCCGAATATTGTAAATGCTACTGTTGCTGCAAGTGGAACTTATTCTGTAACTGCCACGGTTGGCGGATGTACCGGGCCGGCAGGAATAACAAGTGTGACTGTTAATCCAACACCGGCTGCACCAACTGCGTCGAGCAACAGCCCGTTGTGTTCTGGCACAACCTTAAATTTAACTGCAAGCAATATTGCCGGCGCAACTTATTCCTGGACAGGACCGAATGGTTTTTCTTCTTCCTCGCAAAATCCTTCAATTGTAAATGCAACAACTGCTGCAAGCGGAACTTATTCTGTAACTGCAACAGTTGGAGGATGCACAGGTCCGGCAGGAACCGTTTCAGTAATCGTAAGCCCGCCACCCGCCACACCAACAGCATCAAGCAACAGCCCGATTTGCGCGGGAAGTACATTGAATTTAACTGCAAGTAGTATTGCGGGAGCAACTTATTCCTGGACGGGACCGAATTCTTTTTCATCCTCGTCACAGAATCCCAATATTGTAAATGCAACAGTTGCAGCAAGCGGAACTTATTCTGTGACCGCAACAGTGGCAGGATGTACAGGATCAGCCGGAACGGTTGTTGTAACCGTAAATCCAATTCCTGTGGCACCAACTGCCTCAAGCAACAGCCCGTTGTGTTCTGGCACAACTCTTAATTTAACGGCAAGTAATATTGCAGGTGCGACTTATTCGTGGACGGGGCCAAATAGTTTTTCATCTGGATCGCAAAATCCATCAATAATAAATGCAACTGTTGCAGCGAGCGGAACTTATTCTGTTACCGCAACCGTTGGCGGATGTACAGGGCCTGCAGGAACAGTTGTAGTAACTGTAAATCCAACACCGGCAGCGCCAACTGCTTCAAGCAACAGCCCGATTTGTGCAGGAAGCACATTGAATTTAACTGCAAGTAATATTGCGGGAGCAACTTATTCGTGGACAGGACCTAATTCATTTTCATCTGCATCGCAAAATCCGAATATTGTAAATGCAACAGTTGCGGCAAGCGGAACTTATTCTGTAACCGCAACGGTTGGCGGATGTACAGGAACGGCGGGAACAGTTGTAGTTACTGTGAATCCGATTCCTGCCGCGCCAACCGCATCAAGCAACAGTCCGATTTGCGCAGGTTCAACTTTAAATTTAACCGCAAGCAATATTGCAGGAGCAACGTATTCCTGGACAGGACCGAATTCATTTTCATCTGCGTCACAAAATCCGAATATTATTAATGCAACAGTTGCTGCAAGCGGGAATTATTCTGTTACTGCAACGGTAGCAGGATGTACAGGATCGGCAGGAACAGTTGTTGTAACGATCAATCCGATTCCATCTGCACCAACTGCATCGAGCAACAGTCCGTTGTGTTCTGGCACAACCTTAAATTTAACTGCAAGTAATATTGCCGGAGCAACTTATTCGTGGACAGGGCCAAATAGTTTTTCGTCATCATCGCAAAATCCGAATATTGTAAATGCAACAGTAGCGGCGAGCGGAACTTATTCTGTTACGGTTACCGTACTTGGCTGTACAAGCAGTTCTGCTGCGACTACGAATGTTACCGTTAATCCTATTCCTTCTCCTCCAACAGCATCAAGTAACAGCTCGATTTGTGCAGGAAGTACGTTGAATTTAACTGCAAGTAATATTGCGGGAGCAACTTATTCGTGGACGGGTCCGAATTCATTTTCATCCGCTTCGCAAAATCCGAATATTGTAAATGCAACAGTTGCAGCGAGCGGAACTTATTCGGTGAGCATTACTGTTTCAGGATGTACGAGTTCGGATGCAACAACAAATGTTATTGTAAATCCAATTCCTGCTCCGCCAACAGCTTCCAGCAACAGCCCCGTTTGTTCAGGCAATGCATTAAATCTTTTTGCAACTACGATTGCTGGTGCGACTTATTTGTGGACGGGGCCAAATGGGTTTTCTTCATCATCGCAGAATCCAACTATTTCCAACGTAACTCTTCTCGCGAATGGAACTTATTCTGTTACTGTAACCGTTGCCGGTTGTTCCAGCAGTTCAGCAGCGACAACCACCGTAACAATAAATGCAACACCGGCACCACCAACTGCATCCAGCAATAGCCCATTGTGTGTGGGTTCGACTTTAAATCTCAGCGCAAGCAATGTGGCAGGAGCAACATATTCCTGGACAGGCCCTAGTAGTTTCAGTTCATCAACTCAAAATAATACAATTGCGAATGTAACGTTAGCAAATGGAGGAACTTATACTGTAACAGTTACTGTTAATGGATGTACGAGTAATAATGCTACAACTAATGTTGTTATTCATCCTATTCCAAATCCTCCTGTTGCATCAAGCAATAGTCCGGTATGTACAGGCAACACACTTAATTTGACCGCAAATAATATTGCCGGGGCAACTTATTCATGGACTGGACCGAATAGTTTTTCCTCCGGTGTACAGAATCCGAACATTACAAACATTACTCTTGCCGGTGCAGGAACTTATTCTGTAACAGTAACTGTACTTGGTTGTACAAGCAGTTCTGCCGCAACAATAACCGTAATCGTAAATCCTACCCCGGCTCCTCCGGTTGCTTCAAGTAACAGTCCGTTGTGTTCTGGCACAACCCTGAATTTATCGGCAAGTACTATTGCAGGCGCAACTTATTCCTGGACAGGGCCAAACGGATTCAGTTCTTCATTACAGAATCCAAATCTTCTAAATGTTACGCTTGCGGATACAGGAACCTACTCTGTTACTGTAACGGTTAATGGTTGTTCAAGTTCATCTGCAACAACAAACGTTATTATTAATCCAATTCCTACTGCTCCCTCCGCTTCCAGCAACAGTCCGATTTGTACGACCAACACATTGAATCTTTTCGCAACAAATGTTATCGGGGCAACTTATTCATGGAACGGGCCGAATGGATTTTCTTCTGCTTTGCAAAATCCTTCGATCACGAACGCAACCACAGCGGCAACAGGAACTTATTCTGTCACTGTTACTGTTAATGGGTGTACAAGTGTGGACAGCATTACTGTTGCCACGGTCAATTCGACACCGGTGACTCCTGTTGCAAGCAGCAATAGCCCGTTGTGTTCTGGTACAACCCTCCAGCTTTCGGTTGATACAATTCCAGGAGCAACCTATTCCTGGAGCGGGCCGAATGGATTTTCCTCTGCTTTGCAGAATCCAACAATTTCAAATATTACACTTGCCGGAGCAGGAACTTATACTGTGACTGCAAATAATGGTTGCTCAAGTGTTCCAACAACAATTTCAGTTGTCATTAATCCAACTCCGAATCCGCCGGTAGCTTCGAGCAACAGTCCGCTTTGCCAGGGATCAACTCTTAATCTCAATTCTACTCTTGTCGCAGGCGCAACTTATTCCTGGTCCGGGCCAGGTGGATTTACCTCTTCCACTCAGAATAATTCAATTCCAAATGTAACGTCGGCAAATGCAGGAACTTATTCGGTTACCGTGAATGTCAATGGTTGTACAAGTAATGCAGCGACTGTGAATGTTGTAATAAATATTCCTGCAATTGTAAATGCAGGCACCGATCAAACTGTTTGTGCGAATAATGCCGCAGTTATTTTAGCAGGAAGTTCAACTACGGGAAGCGGTGTTTGGACAACAAGCGGGTCGGGAACTTTTACACCAAGTAATTCCGCGTTGAATGGAACTTATAATCCAAGCAATGCCGATACTGCCGCCGGAACAATTACGCTTACTCTTACTTCGACCGGCAATGGAGCTTGTTCTTCTGTGAATGATCAAATGATTGTTACAATTACAAATGCGCCTACTTCAAATGCCGGAGCTGATCAAACAGTTTGCGCGAATAATGATGTGGTTACTTTGAATGGATCTGTTACTGTCGCGAGTGGCGGCACATGGACAAGTTCGGGCACCGGAATATTCTCTCCTTCCAATTCCGCTTTGAACGCAACTTACACACCAAGTAGTGCTGATACTTCGGCGGGAACTGTGACGTTGTATCTTAACACAACCGGAAACGGACAATGCATTTCTGTAATTGATTCGATGGTTATTACAATTACAAATGCACCGTTTGTAAATGCCGGAAATAATATTTCTGTTTGTAAGAATAATCCGAATGCAACTATTACGGGAACTTCAAATACCGGAAGTGGTACATGGACATCAAGCGGAAGCGGTATTTTTTCTCCGAATACAAACACGCTCAACGTCACTTACATTCCAAGCACTGCCGACACAACAGCGGGTTTTGTAACGATATACCTGACATCAACTGGAAATGGAAATTGTTTTGCTGATCAAGATACGATCACAATTATTTATTCTGCTCCACCATCCGTTTATGCTGGTGAAGATGTTGTTGTATGCGGAAACAATGGTGCTTATTTACTTTTCCAGGCAACCTCTTCGACGGGATTTGGAATATGGACCACCAGTGGAAGCGGAACTTTCTCTCCAAACGACAGCACGATTAATGCAACCTATATTCCGAGTGCTGCGGATACAGCGGCGGGATCTGTTACACTTACATTGACTTCAACCCATAACGGTGGATGTCTTGCGGTCTCCGATCAAATCGTCATCACTTATTCTGACGCACCAGTTGCAGATGCGGGACCTAACCAGATTGTCTGTTCAAATAATTCGGTGGTGGTGCTGAACGGATCATTTACAATTGCGACAGGTGGAGTTTGGTCAACAATGGGAAGCGGAACATTCTCTCCTTCCACTACCGACATGAATGCAACGTATCAACCAAGCGCCGCAGATACTGCAGCAGGTGTTGTACAAATTATTCTTACCACAACCGGAAACGGAATTTGTCTAAGTGTTACAGATACAATGATTATTACAATCAGCACTGCGCCGAATGTAAATGCGGGTGCAAATATTATTTCATGTATTTCAAGTCCGAATACACCGCTTAACGGAAATTCAGCAACAGGTTCGGGAACATGGACAACACTTGGCAGCGGAATATTTTCTCCGAACGCAAATATTCTCAATCCAACTTACGTTCCATCCAACGCAGATACAACTGCAGGAAGTGTAACATTGATTTTAACTTCCACCAACAACGGATTATGCAATCCGGTGAATGATACCGTAGTTGTATTTTTCCAGCCTGTTCCGATTGTAAGTGTAAGTTCAGATCAAACTGTTTGTGCCAATAATGATTTGGTTTCTGTAAGTGGAAACTCGTCAACAGGAAGTGGAACGTGGACGACAAATGGCAGTGGAATTTTCTCTCCGTCGGTAGCAGTTTCAAATCCGGCTTACACACCAAGCGCTACAGATACAAGTGCAGGAAATATTGTGCTGACCTATACTGCAACAAATGGTTGCTCTCCGATTGCTTCAAGTCTTACGATTACCATTACTCCGGCGCCTTATGTTCTTGCAGGAGCAGACATTTCTACGTGCGCAAATAATCCAAATGCAAATCTTTCCGGATATGTTGGTGGTGCAACTAATACTGGACAATGGTCAACATCAAACGGAACAGGAATTTTCTCTCCATCAAATGCAAATCTGAATACAACTTATGTTCCGAGTGCTGCGGATACGATTGCAGGATCTGTTACACTCATTCTCACCTCAACAGGAAATGGAAATTGTCTTGCGGTTAATGATACTATAATTCTCACTATTACTCATCAGCCATTTGCAGATGCAGGAAATGATATCACAGCTTGTGCGAATAATGCGGCACAGCTTTCTGGAACAATTACAGGAGGAAGCGGAACTGGAATTTGGTCGACACTAAATGGAACAGGAATTTTCTCTCCATCGAATTCAAATTTAAATGCAACCTACACGCCAAGTAACGCAGATACATTAACCGGTGTCGTAATTCTTATTCTCACTTCGACTGGAAATGGCGGTTGCTTTGCATCATCCGACACAGTTTTGATTACAGTAAATCCGGGGCCTGTTGTTTTTGCAGGAACTGATCAATCGGTTTGCTCGAATAATCCCGATGTAATTCTAAATGGAAGTGTAACTGTTGCGAGTGGCGGAATATGGACAACAGCAGGAAATGGAACATTCAATCCGAATAACACCACATTCAACGCGACTTATATTCCTGATACATCCGAAATAAATAATGGAAGTGTAATCCTGATTCTCACATCGACAGGAAATGGTTTATGTCAATCAGTAAGCGACAGTATGACCATTATCTTCACCCCTTCTCCGCTTGTTTCCGCCGGTAATTCACAAATAATTTGTTCCGGAACAATGAATGTAAATCTCAGTGGAAATATTTCCGGTGGAGCAACATCAGGAATATGGGCAACAACCGGCAGCGGAACTTTCACTCCGAATGACAGCACACTCAATGCAACTTATAATTTAAGTTCAGCAGACACAACAACGGGAAATGTTTTACTGATTCTTACTTCAACAAATAATGGAAACTGTAATTCTTCTGCCGATACAATTACAATTTCAATTACGCCAATTCCTTTCGCGATTGCAGGAAACGATACAGCCGTTTGTGCAAACACGGCAGGAATTGTTTTGAACGGTCAAGTGCAAGGCGGATCGGGAACCGGTTATTGGACAACCAGCGGAAGTGGAATTTTTGCTCCTGATAGTTCTTTATTGAATGCAACTTATATTCCTTCGAGCGCAGATACTGCAAATGGTTCTGTCACATTAATTCTCGCAGCGACAAACGCATGTCTTCCTTCTTCGGATACGGTTGTATTGACATTTGCTCCGGCTCCGATGGTTGCATCAGGGCCTGATGTTTTGATTTGCGCAGGCGATCTTGTTGCTCTCAATGGAAGTGTCAGCAATTCAACCGGAATGCTTTGGACAACAAATGGAGATGGAACATTTACTCCGACAAATTCAATTGTAAATCCGGTTTACACTCCCGGCCCGCTTGATACTGCAAATGGCACTGTGACGATCCTCTTTACTTCTTCAGGAAATGCATTCTGTAATCCTGTTGCCGATTCAATGGTGATTACGATTAATTCGAAACCAAATGCATTGTTTGCGAGCGGGCCTGCATGCGTGAATACTCCTGTTGGATTTACTGATCAATCAACGAATACGAACGGAAATATTGTTTCGTGGAACTGGACTTCAGGTACAGATACTTCTACTCAGCAAAATCCGAATTTTACTTTTACATCAACGGGAATACAAACTGTTACACTTGTAGTTGCAACTGCAGCGGGATGTTCGGATACAATTACTAGAACATTGTTTGTAAATCCTGCACCGCAAGCAAATTATACTTCAGTAATAACTTGTCCGACTGATGTTGCCCTCACTGACAGTTCATTAATTTTTTCCGGAACAATTGTTTCATGGAGTTGGAACTTTGGCGATTCTTCAGCGGTAAGCACTTTGCAAAGCCCGAACTACATTTATGCTGATACGGGCATATACATTGTGACATTGACTGTGATGAGCGATTCAGGTTGTGTTTCCGCTGCTTCTGATACATTAACATTTGTTCCATGTGTGAATGGTGAAACTAATCCGCCTGTTGTTCCTTCTGCCTTCACGCCAAACGGAGACGGGCATAATGATATTCTGTACGTCAAAGGCGGGCCATTCAAAACGCTTGACTTCAGAATTTACAATGAGTGGGGCAATCTGATTTTCCATTCTGAATCACAAAGTATCGGATGGGATGGTACCTATAAAGGAAAAGTGCAACCGGAAGGAACTTATGTATGGACGGTTTCATGCACCACGCTTGACGGTGTGGACTATAAAATTTCCGGCGACGTAACCCTTATCCGTTAAAAAAATAGCTATGAAAAATATTAAACTTCTTATCGCGATTTGTGCAAGTTGTATTTCAACACAACTCGTAGTTGCGCAGGAGGATTTCCATCTTTCGCACGGTGAAGCCGCTTCTCTTTATATGAATCCCGGATTAACCGGAATGTACTGCGGTGAAAAAGGAGATTACCGTATTGTTAGCGATTACCGTTCTCAATGGAGTGTTCTTGCAAAACCGTTTTCAACAGCATTTCTTTCCTACGACATGCCACTTCGCAAGGGAGATAAAAAATGGGGAGTGGGCGGATATCTTATAGATAATCACGCTGGCTCTGGAAAATTCAACACACTTAATTTAATGGCTTCCGGCGCTTACAATATTATGGACGGAACGGACAAACATTATTTAACGGTTGGTTTGCAAATGGGAATTTTGTATAAAAGTTTTGATCCTGCATCTTATACTTACGATGTTCAATATTCTCCTTCTTCCGGAACATTCGACAACACGATTGATCCGCAGGAATCCTGGGCGAATACAAGCCTTCTGAAATTTGATGCTAACCTGGGTGTATTTTATAAATACATTGACGAACAAAAAAAATATCACCCTTACGGAGGTTTTTCGATTTATCACGTAACAAAACCGAATGACGCATTCACAGATTACAAAAGCCGTTTACCAATGCGTTTTGTGGTGCAAACAGGATGTGATATAACCATCAATGACCAATTTTCACTTCGCCCCCATTTTATTTACATGAATCAGGCAAAAGCGTACGATGCGAATTTAGGTTGCCTTGTTTTTTACAAGATCAAAAATTCTTCGCTCGATGCGCTTGCAGGTGTTGATTATCGCTGGAAAGATGCAATCGTTGCGCACATTGGTTTCCGCCAGGATCAGCATTATTTCCGTTTCAGTTATGATATCAATACTTCATCGCTGAATAATTATACCGGCGGAAGGGGTGCCTGGGAATTTTCCCTGATACTTGTCGGGTTCCGTGATCAGCCGTTGTTCAAGCCGATGTTCTGAGAATTTTTTTGAAAATACTTTCTCCCGGAATAATTACAGCCCGCACCCAATGATTTCGTCGGATTTTTTCTCGGAAGGTTTATTTTTCTTACCATCCTGACAGCAATCCACCGTGAGTAAGTATCACATAAATGAATTTAGCGATCACAACATTTGAAATAGGAATCACAAAAATAAATTTAGCCATCACAAGACCATAAATACGCGTCACAGAAGCACGAATTTTCACGGGTAGTCATCACGAAACGGTTTATTTTGTCTGAGTAGGCGCCACCAAAGTGCGGAAATTGCGGATTTGCAGATTGGGAAAAACTATCTCACTTGGATATCTGAATCACAAAAAAACGGGAAGCTGTTTCTTCTTCCCGTTATACTTTTGTGATGAAAATATTATTCTACGATCAGCTTCTTCGTCACTTGTTTATTTTGTGAGCGGACATTCAGGAGATAAATTCCCGGGGAAAGATCTTCGCGTGTAATTTTCAGTTGAGAATTATTTTTTGTACTCAACTCACGCACCATTTTTCCATTGAGATCATAAATGCAGATTTGTGTTGCTGAATTCAAATATTGTGCATCAATGGAAATTGTTGCTGCATCCGTCATCGGGTTCGGGAAAATATTTACTGCGTTTTCCGGAATTACATTTTCATTTATTCCGGTGGAAAGCGGATCGAATTCCCACCAGTCGGTGCGGTAAAGTGAATCATAACCGAGCCCTACATACGCTTTGTTATTCGGACACGAAACTGCAACTGAATTGGAGCGTGCAGTTCCCGGAAAATCGTGCATCGGCAACCACGTATTGGAAGTAGGATCATATTCGAAAAAATCTTTCCTGTTGTTCAGTGTATTGTCATAACCGAAACCAACATATCCTTTGTTATTGAGTGCAAATCCTACTGAACCGTAACGCGGCGTTCCGGGAAATGGAGCTTTCGGTGTCCAGGAATTTGCTGTAGGATCGAATGCAAAAAAATCTCCTTTCGCGATTCCGTCATCTCCCGTACCCACGTAACCAATGTTGTTGATCACAAAACCAACAGCGAGACGGCGTGCAGTTCCGGGATACAACGCTTTCTGCACCCAAAGATTATTTGTTGGATTATATTCCCACGTGTCATTTTTCAAACCGGTTGATGCTTGTCCGCAAATGATATAACCTTTTCCATTGATCGTGATTCCCACTGCAGCGCGGCGTCCTCCTCCATTGAACGCCTGCACCTGCGTCCACACATCTCCCACTGCATCGTACTTCCACGTATCGCTCATGTAAGAAATGGTTCCTTGTCCGCCTACAACGTAAGCATTTGTTCCAATAGCGAAAGACATGGCCACATCGCGACCGAGCCCGCTGCCGGTAACTCCGCCCAATGATGCCACTTGTGTCCATGTATTCACAGCAGGATTGAAAAGATAAGTGCTGCGTTTATATCCGCCGCTATCAACGCCGGTGCAAACGTAAGCTGCTGTTCCGACATTGAAACCAACGGCAGCCGATCTTCCATTGGTAGGAAAATCTGCTTTCGGCAGCCATCCGCCCATGATCTGTGCGAAACCTGTTACTGAAAAAACGAAAAGCGACGCTGAGGAAAAGAGAAAATATTTTTTCATAAAAAATTTTTTTAATAGATGATTACTTTACCGCTGCTGAAATTTTTGTTGCCGTCTGTGAGTGAATAGAGATAAGTTCCGGCCGGCCAATTCTGATTCTGCAATTCAATATGTGAATTTCCATTGACAGTTTCTTTTGAAATTATTTTTCCATCAATAGAAATAAGCTGGATGAAGAGTTGATCGTGTTGTGAAACGAATTGCGGATCAAGATCGAATTTGAGAACGTCGCTTGCAGGATTCGGGTAAACCGACATTTCTCCAATGGAATTTTCATTTATTCCGGTTACGTAAGGTTGGTACTGCCACGTGTCGCGGTGTTTTCCGCTTACACCTTTTCCAGTTGTCACATAAGCGGCGCCTGCAATTACAAATGTTGGAGCCGATCTTCTTCCTTCACTTCCGAATGCGGCGATCACATTCCACGAATTGGAAGCTACATCATACTCAAACCAATCTGCGCTATAACCACCGTCTTCTCCCATACCCATATAACCTTTTTGTCCGAGTGCGAATGCGCTTCCAAACGCACGATCCGATCCCGGAAAATCTGCTTTCTGTGACCATGAATTACTTGAAGTATTATATTCCCAGAAATCATGTGTGAACCAATTAGGATCTGTTCCGCAAGCAACATAAGCTTTGGTTCCGATCACGAAACTCATTTGTCCGAGACGAGGCCCGCCTGGAAAATTCGGTTTCTGTATCCACGAATTATTCGAAGGATTATATTCCCAAAGATCATTTGCATAATTGGCCGGCCCTATTTTTCCGCAACAGATATAACCCCTGGTTGAGGTTGCAAATCCTGCTGCAGAATAAACGCCCCATCCGAATCCACCGGGATAAGCGGCGCGCGCTGTCCATGCATTCGTGACCGAATTATATTCATAAAAATCACTAAGCGTATTTCCAACTGATGCGTCCGTGTTATCCATGCCGGTTCCAACATAACCTTTCATCCCGATTGCAAAACCAACTGCATCGCGGCGGCCCGGCCCGGGAATACTTGATTTCTGCATCCATGAATCGGAGCCCGGATCATATTCCCAGCAATCGTTGAGTTCGATGCTGTTGGAATCTTCGCCACAGCAGAGATATCCTCTTCCTCCAATGGCGAATGCGACCGAGCGCATGCGTTTACTTGCGGAGAGTGATGCTTTTTTCGTCCAGGAATTCTGGGAAAAAATTGCGAGCGGAAGCAATAGTAAAATTATTGCGAGATTATTTTTTTTCATGATGAATTCGTTTGAAATTTCCGGTTTTTTTTATTCGACGATCAGTTTAGTTCTTGCGGCTACATTTTCATTGTTGCGTAATTCCACGAGATAAACACCGGAACTGAGATCCATTTTTTCAAAGGTGTAAGAATGCCCGGTGAATTTTTCGCTGCGAATAATATTTCCGTTGAGATCGAAAACGACGAGTGAATATTCTGCACCCGGAATATTTTCATTTACAGAAATGACCGAAGAAGTTTGTACGGGATTCGGATAAATGCTGATAGAATTTGAATTTGCATCTTGGTTTTCTATTCCGGAGAGCGATCCGAATTCCCAGAAATCATGCATGTTTGTTCCATTCGTTCCATTGCAGGCATAACAGCGCGCACCAATGGAAAAACCGATTGAAAATCTTCTTCCCAGTCCGGGAAAATCATCCACTTCAGTCCACGTATTTCCAACGGGATCAAAGCGCCAGAAATCAGATAACATATTCGTCCACGCCTCAGCGCCCAAACCAACATACACATCACCATTGAAAGAAAAACTGATAGGCCCTATGCGTGTGAGACCGGGAAACATTGCTCTGGGGATCCAGTTATTTATTGAAGGATCATATTCCCAAAAATCTCCGCCGCCGGGAAATACATATCCTTTTCCATTGTAAGTTGTGGCGGTAGAATAGAAAAATGAACTGCCCGGATAATTTGGTTTGTATGACCAGGAATTATTTCCGGAATTATATTCCACAAGATTATATCCGTCGCAGATATATCCTTTTGTTCCAATTGCAAATGCAACGGATCCATAATTACTGATCTGGAGAGGGCAACTTGCAATGGGCGCCCAGGTATTTGTTGCAGGATTGTACGACCACATATTATTCCACGTACCTGCATATCCTTTTACACCAATGCCAAATCCCTGTACATCCTCCGATTGTCCGCCAGGAAAATTAGCGATCTGTTCCCACGTATCTGTTCCCGGATCATAAGAGTACATGTCGTCGTACGTTGCCATACCATTCCATCCTGTTCCGACATAACCACGGCTACCTACTGAAAATGCAGCGCAATGATGTCGCGCGGGTCCCATAAAAGTTGCGCGTTGTACCCAGGCGTAACTTCCCTGTGCGCGCGTTCCTGTGAATGAAGCAAGAACCAACAACAGGATGAGTGTTGTTCTAAGTATCGATTTTTTCATTGGAATATTTTTTAGGTTCATTTTTCAAGCGGATGAAAGGTGATTGATTTTTTTATTGGAGCAACAATTTTCCGCTTGCACGGATTGTGATGCCATCGGTAAACTGATAAAAATAAATTCCGGGAACTTTTCCGGCCATATCAATGTTTGTATTGACGGATGTAATTTTCATTTGAAAAATCTTTTGGCCGGCCGCATCAAAAATTTTCAGTTCTCCCTCTGGGTTATGCGTAGTGAAGTTAAACAATCTATCGGAAGGATTAGGGCCGACAGAAATAAAATTTTCCGTTTCATTATTAACTTCTAACCCGGCTGTAGAATTCGGATCATATTCCCATAGGTCTTTTTTGGAAAAAGGATCGTCGCCGGTAGCCATATATCCTATTGTTCCGATGGAAAATCCTACCGCGAATTCTCTTGAAGTTCCTGTGAATGGTGAACGTACCGACCAGGAATCGGAAAGTGTATCATATTGACGCAGATCGTTTGTTCCGGCAGCGCCATCGAAACCAGTTCCGAAATATCCTTTATCACCAATAGCAAATGCAAAACAGCCCCAGCGAGGAGTACCAGTATAGTTTGACTTTTGCGTCCACATTCCAGACGACTGGCTCCACATCCAGAGATCTACATTACCACCTCCGGAATTATCTTTGCCGGTTCCCACATAAGCATTTGTTCCAATGACGAAGCAGGAAGCATAACGGCGTCCTGCACCGGGAAAACTTGTGATGGGAGACCATGAATCGCCAGCTGCATCATATTGCCAGAAATCCTGGACATTACCACTCGTATCTTCTCCTGTACCGATGTAACCATAATTTCCGATGGAGAATCCTACCGTTCCCGAACGTGGCGATCCGCCAAAATCGGCGCGCTGTGTCCACGCATTCGCAGTAGTATCGTACACGTAAAAATCTTTCGTGAATCCGCTTCCGTCTTCGCCGGTTCCTACGTAGCCCTTGCTTCCGATCGTAAATCCTACTGCATGCTGTCGTGCGCTTCCAATGAAATCGGCGATCTGTGTCCAGGTATCAGAGGCCTGGTCCCATGCCCAGAATTCCTGGCTGAGCGCCGGGCCATTGCCGGTTCCCACATACGCTTTCGCTCCTATTGCGAAACAGGCAGCATATCTTTTTGCCGCACCGCCATAATCGGTAAGGCGCGTCCAGTAACCCTGCGAAAAAACAGTAGTTGTACTATAACACAACGCAATGATCAATAATTTTTTCATGTTAATTTTTCAGTTATTCAATTGATGATGATCTTTTTTGTGACGGATGTTTTCTGAGATTCGCGGATGCGGATGAAATAATTTCCGGAAGAGATACCCTCACGCGAGAAATCGAATTCATTCCCTGAAAATTTCACGGCTCGGATGAGTTTTCCCTGTTCATCGAGAATCTCAAAAGTTCCATCCGGAATATTTTTTCCGAAACTGATGACAGCATTATCAATCACCGGATTCGGTGAAATGCTGAAAGAAATTTCGGGTTGAATTTCATTTACACCAATGAGAATCCCGGTTTCCCAGAGATCGCTGAAATTAGTTCCATTGGTACCGAGACCAAGATAAGCATGAGTGCCAATCACGAATGAAGCCGGGTACCGTCTTGCAATTCCGGTAAAATCACACACCTGGCTCCATGAATCGGTTGGCGGATCGTAACACCAGAAATCGCCATAGTTGGTTCCACTCGGCATATCATCACCGCATCCCACATAAAATTTTCCATTGAGCGCAAATCCACCTGCTTCCATTCTCGGCAAACCGGGAAGATTTGCTTTCATGGTCCAATTATCAAATGCCGGATCATATTCCCAGATATCTCCTGTTGCTCCACTTCCATTATCACCCGTCGACAAATATCCTTTCCCGTTTATAGCGCACGCCACGCAGGAAATTCTTCCGGGCCCGGGAAGCGGAGCCACATTCGACCACGAATCAGAGGCAGGATCGTATTTGAAAAAATTCGAATGATAGGATCCTGTTCCAACATAACCGAGTCCGTTGATGGTAAAAGCAACTGCTCCGCGACGTGCAGCGCCGGGAAAATCAGCAATGGAAGTCCACATATTTGTGACCGGATCATAACACCAGAAATCCTGGTGAAGTGTTTGACTGGTGTCGCGGCCGGTTCCTACATAAATTTTTCCATCGATCACAAAAGTGGCAGGATGCATGCGGGGGCCTCCACCGTAATTTGCTTTTTGTGTCCACGAATCAGAAGAAGGATCATACTCAAACCAGTCATCAAAAAGTACATCCACAATAGCATTGATGTGACCGAGTCCAATATAGCCGTGATTTCCAACCGCAGCAGCAGCAGTGCGATGCCGGGCCGGGCCGGCAAAATTCGCACGTTGAATCCAGCACCCCTGTGCGCGTGCAACATCACAAAGCGATATTGAAAAAAGAAAAATAAATAAATAATTTTTCATTTGTCTTTGCTGACCGGAACAGAATTGTTGTGCGAATTTTTCTTGCTTAATTCATTGAGACTGTCAGCCAGGTGATGAGAGATAGCACCGAGACTGTCGAGATCGTGAATGCTGATCGATGGCAGTGATCCCTGTTCACGCATTTTTTTTGCAGCGAGTTCGCCAACAGATTCTGCGAGTGCCTGTGTTTTGAAACCATTATTACCGGGAAGGCCGGGAATGATCGGTTGATGAATGACACGCTTGCCATTGAGAAAAAGATCATAGCCCCAACCCTGCGAAATTCTTCCGGCACTATCCGTCACCTCGTAAGTTTTCACCGTGATCTGCGCACCCGAATCCATTAAAGGCGGATGCAATGAATTATTCGGCGTATCGGAATTATGAAGATTCATAGCGCTGTTACTATCGGATGGAGTTGTTTTTTTCTCATCATTTCCGCAGGAAATCAAACACGACCCGGAAAAGAATAAGAAGACCGGGAAAAGAATTTTTTTCATAGAAAAAGTGAACAATTACTTCTTACAACTTTACGAAAAATTAATGGTAAGGCAAAGTAGAATTTGAGAAAATTATTACGCATTCATGCACCGGATTTTTTTTTAATTCCAATACAAGCATAACTACCGGTGCACAGAAATTCTCCAGAATGTTTTAACCTGTGGCAGAATTCTTGATGCTTCCTGGCAATTCCAATGTTGTGAATTTCATTTTGCCGGCATGATTCAAACCCTCCGTTTAATCTTCTTGTTATTTTTTCTTAGTGGTGCGTTCACTTTTTCATTTGCACAGAATACCACGCGCTGCCTGGTGATCGAACGAATGATAAACGGAAAGGTTGATTCTGCTTACGGCTTGGTGCAATTGAAAACAGGCGACGCCGTGATGGTGAGAACAACCACTGATCATCACCTGCAGACCGGAACCATTACCGCAATTACAGATTCCACGATTGAACTCAGCAGCATACACACTGTGGTTATTTCCAGAATAACGGAGATCCGCTGGGGTCCGAAAGACGGAAGAAATAAATACCACGGAGCAGGAATCGTGGTGAGCGGACTTGCCAGCACACTATTTGCTTTTTACCAGTTTGCGCATGGAACAGGATCGCTCATTGGCGTTTATATTATTGGCGGAATTACACTCGTGGCACTCGCAGTGGTCGGTTATCTTTCGTACAGGAGCGGAAAAATTGCGATGAAGGAAAAACGCCGTATCAAAAATAGTAACTGGAAAATTATTTCCGTGCCAGTAGACGCCGCGATCCGATTTCCGAAGAGAAGTGCAGGATAAATAGTCCTTCTGCCAGTTATTTCTTTTTTGCGTTGGAAAAACATTCTCCTGCCGGGGTACATTTTTTCCATTACCAGCCCAGCTATTTTTTCAGATATAGTTATTTCGATTCTAGAGAATAGGTCGCTTTGGATTTCATGCACAATGTTGACTCAAACTATTTTCTTTTTCCACGAGAATATTTTTCATTCTACCACATCAAAATTAATGAACGGTGCTGATTAAATGTTGAATTCTATTTGTTTTATCAGGCCCGATGAACTTTACGGCTTGAAAATCCGCGGAGTGGAAACAAGCGAAACATGATTGGTGAGCATGGAAAGTTTTTACATTTGCAGTCCATTTGCATTTGACATTTCATTATTGAAACAAGGAGAACGCATTCTTTTTCAGGCGGATCGTCAATTGCAAAAAACGAAATCGGGGTGTAGCACAGTTGGTAGTGTACCAGCATGGGGTGTTGGGGGTCGTGGGTTCGAGTCCCGCCACCCCGACAGAAGAGGATTCAGAAATGAATCCTCTTTTATTTTGTTTACCGCGCTCAATTTATTGCCATCCGCGCATTTTGTTTATCTAATTTTGTTTCCGTTCTGAAAAACATGAATCGGTCAAAATATTTTCTTTTTCTTATTCCTTTTCTTCTTTTGGATTTTTTTTCGCTGCAGGCGCAGTCTTCAAAAAAATTCACCGTGAGCGGATTTGTGCGTGAAGCTTCCAGTGGAGAAGCGATCATCGGTGCGGTGGTGACGCTGAAAGATCCGCTGAAAGTGGCGAGTACGAATACCTATGGATTTTATTCCATCACTGCAGATTCCGGCACGTACACGCTTACTGCCCAATTTGTGGGACTTGATGATTACACGCAACAACTTGTTCTCACATCCGATATTCATCTTGATATTAAACTAGAAGAACACAAAAATCAGGAAGTAGTGATCACCGATAAAAAAGAAGATGAGAATGTGACCGACGGGCAAATGAGTACCAATCGTCTCGAGATGAAACAGGTGAAACAGATTCCTGCTTTTCTCGGTGAAGTGGATGTTCTCAAAACAATTCAGTTGCTTCCCGGAGTGAAGGGCGGCGCCGAAGGAAATGCAGGTTTTTATGTGCGTGGTGGCGGGCCCGATCAGAATCTTGTTTTGCTGGATGAAGCCACCGTTTACAATGCAGGACACCTGTTCGGATTTTTTTCCGTCTTCAATGGTGATGCGATCAAAGATGTGAACCTCATCAAGGGAGGAATGCCGGCGCAATATGGCGGACGGCTTTCTTCTGTACTGGACATTACCATGAACGAAGGCAACAACCAGAAATTCCAGGTGGACGGCGGCATTGGTGTGATCTCTTCGCGCATGACCGTGCAGGGGCCGATCAAAAAAGATACGGCATCATTCATTGTTTCCGCAAGAAGAACTTACATCGATGTGCTGATGAAACCTTTCATCAAAACAACTTCTCCATTCTACGGATCGGGATATTATTTCTATGACCTCAATGCTAAATTGAATTGGAGGATCAACCAGAAAAATACCGTTTTCCTCAGTGGATATTTTGGCCGCGATGTATTTACCTATAACGACAATAAATCGGATTTCAAAGTGAACATTCCCTGGGGAAATGCAACTACTTCGCTGAGGTGGAACCATCTCATTAACCCGAGAATTTTCGTGAATTCCACGGCTGTTTTCAGTGATTATAAATTTTCTTTCGGCGCAGAACAGGATGGATTTGAATTCAAGTTATTTTCCGGCATACGCGATTTCAATAATAAGATAGATTTCAGTTTTCTTCCGAACAGCAAACATTACATCCGCTTCGGAACGAATTACTGCTGGCACATTTTCACACCCAATAATGTTTCTGCAAAATCGGGCGACACCGTGTTCGATCTCGGCGGACTGAAAAAACAATACGCACACGAGGTGGGCGTGTATGTGAATGATGACTGGGACATCACAGATCGTTTGCGGCTTACCGTTGGTATGCGTTATTCTTATTTTATCATGGTTGGCCCTTTCGATCGTTTTATTCAGGATGTAACGGGAAGAACGGTGGACACGATCCATTATAATAAATTCAAAAAAGTAAAAGATTACGGTGGGCCGGAGCCGCGAGTTTCCATGCGTTTCATTCTCGATGATCAGTCGTCCATCAAAGCATCTTACACTTACAATCTGCAATACGTTCATCTCGCAACGCTCTCTCCGATCTCACTTCCTACTGACATCTGGGTTCCGTGTTCCGATGTAGTAAAGCCACAGAAAGGGTGGCAGGTGGCTACAGGATACTTCAGGAATTTCTATCACAACAAATATGAATCATCGGTTGAAGTGTATTATAAAAAAATGTACAACCAGGTGGAATTTGCTCCCGGCGCATTGCCCGAAGACAATGTGAATAACAACACCGATAATAATTTTGTATTCGGCAAAGGACAATCTTATGGCGCCGAATTCTTTTTCAAAAAGAGAACCGGCAAGCTGAACGGATGGGCAGGTTACACACTTTCCTGGACGACAAGAAATTTTCCCGACATAGACAGCGGAAAAACTTTTTACGCGCGCTACGACCGGCGTCACGATGTTTCCCTTGTTTTAATTTACAATCTGAATGATCACTGGACGTTCGGAAGTGTTTTCGTTTATGGAACCGGCAATGCGATCACGCTTCCGATACAGCGTTACATCATTGAAGGAAATATTGTTTCCGATTATGGTCCGCGAAATGGTTACCGGATGATCCCTTATCACCGCCTCGATATTTCCATCACCTACACGTGCAGGCCAAAAAAACTTTTCAAGAAAATTCCTTACGAGAACAACTGGAATTTTTCAGTTTACAATGTGTACAACCGCCACAATCCTTATTTTATTTTCTTCGACAATGAAGGAAGCGTGGCCGACGGAACACTGAAAGTAACTGCAAAACAGGTTTCACTTTTCCCGATACTTCCTTCGATAACGTGGAACTTTAAATTCTGATGAGTACGAATTACGAAAACTTTACTAAAAACGAAATGAGTTACGAAAGCACTTTTCACAATGAAAAATAAATTCATCATTCCACTTGTCTTCACGCTGCTTCTTTTTTCCTGCGAAAAAGAAATCCAGATCACACTTCCTGAAGTGGAGAAAAAAATTGTGGTCGATGGTGGAATTGAAACCGGGCAACTCACAGAGATCAATCTCACCTGGAGTACCGGTTATTTTGACCCGGTCGATTCTGCTTCGCTCGCAAATTATCTCATCACAAATGCATTTGTTACCGTAACCGACGGAAATAATATTGACACGCTTCACACTTCATTCGATCCGCTGAAACCAATTCCTATTGTGTGGGTGGGCACGCATGTGTACGGGCAGGAAGGGCACACTTATTTATTGAAAGTTGTTGCCGATGGAAAAACCGCTACCGCATCAACAATGATTCATACTGCAATTCCGCTCGACAGTGTTTGGTTCAAAATAGAACCGAATGAAGACAGTCTCGGTTTTGCGTGGGCGCACATGACAGATCCGGTTGGAATTGGAAACGGATATCGCTGGTTTACAAAACGTGTTGGAGTTGATGATCGTTTCCGGGCACCTTTCGGTTCTGCTTTCGATGATCGTTTTGTAGAAGGAAAAAATTTTGATTTCGCTTACAATCGCCCGAGTGATCCGGGATCAACTGCACCGGAAGATAATGGACCGCAAGCCGGATTTTTCAAGACCGGAGATACCATTGCTGTAAAATTCTGCACGATTGGTCAGGCCGAAGTAAATTTTTTCCGCTCTTACGAAGTGGATGTGGAGAATAACGGAAATCCATTTGCAGCGCCGGGAACTATTGAAACCAATGTACACGGCGGACTCGGAATCTGGTGCGGATATAATCCGAGTTACGATACAATTATTTGTCATTAGTCAGACTTCGACAAGCTCAGTCTGACAAATACTTCAACAAAATTTTATTAACAAGATAATAATGTACCCAATATTCTATACCTACATTTTGCTGTGTTCTGATGATTCCTATTATGTCGGAATTACAAATAAACTTCAGAGAAGATTGGCTGAACATGAAAATGATGAAACAGAGAATTCTTACACATCTTCAAGAAGGCCGGTGAAATTGGTTTGGTTCGAAGAGCATAAGTATGTTGACAAAGCGATTGCAAGAGAAAAGCAAATCAAAGGTTGGTCACGAGCAAAGAAAGAAGCATTAATTAAGAGACGGGAGTTTGATCTTCCCCAACTTGCAATGAATACTGAAAAGAAACGTCAAAAGAATACCACCGATTGAGAGATTGTCAGACTGAGCCCTGAGCATGCCGAATGGGTCGAAGGCTGACTAATTTCCATTCACGATTTTCACCGCACCGCTTTTCCCCTTATCAGATTCGAGCGCCATTCTTCTTTTTCTCCAGCCATCTTTTATAATAACAGCAGCAGTATTCGGCGGAACAGTTCCGAGATTCTCGGCATACATCACAAGATAATTATCGCCGGGATCGAGTTCAATGCGGAAAGATTTTTTTCTGCGCTTGAGATCGATGTGTTCTTTCACCGTTTTTCCATTGAGCGTTAACGTAATGCTGTCGCCGTCAATTTCATCATTGTCCCACAGTTTCACAGTCACTTTATCGTGATGAACGCGCATCGTACTCTGTACTTCCACCACCCGGCTTGCCGTATCGGGCTGCTGAACAAAAAGATCTTTGTGATGATGTTCGGTGGTATCGCGCACATGTTCTTTCATTTTAAAATCCCAGGAATAACGAATGTTGCACATCACGGTCGATCCTTCATAGGTAATATTATTTTTCCCGCTCGAAACTCCATTGCGGAAAAACTCATACTGATCGGTGTACGTTGCTGAGAACGGCGCGTAAAAAACAATTCCAATATCGAACGTCCGGCTGTGATCACCTGCGAAACTCCGCAACCCGATTTCGGAGCTCAGCATGTAACTTGTTTTACTCGCGGCAATGGTAGTTGCCGTCATTCCGTTTTGATTATACCTCCAGTCTTCAAAATGATCCTGCTGAATGAGCTGATCGAAATTGCGATGATAGAATGTTTGCCCGAATCCTTCACGGATGTAAAAAAAAGATTCGCCTCCCATTACCGAAACATCATTCCTGAAAAAACACTGCTGAACAGAAAAAGAATATTTCAAATATTTATCCGTCATCACCCAGCGTGAAAAAGAATCAACAGGTGAAGTGGTCCAGCGGAATGGAGGAAGAAATTCATAACAGGCGCGGTTACTCTGGAAATCCAATTGCAGCCCGGTGAAATTTTTTGAATTCCCGTCACGAAAAAGAATTCCGCCATTCACACCAATCGAAGTATTCGCATCCACACCCAAACGTGTTTTTCCATTCACATCACTCAGCAAACCGATTCCACCGCCAAAGATCCTTGTGAAATTATCATTGCCCTCGGCCTGGTAACTTTTCGTGGGCGACCAACCGAACATTCCGAAATTGAAGCCGGCCGTAATGTAATGTTCGTGCGGAGGAAGATTCTGCGCTTCAGAACGAAGGCAGAATAATATTATGAAAATGAAAAGAATTTTCCTTGCGCTGATCCGTGATGTCCGCATAAACATAAAAGAGATTTTCATTTTTAGGAATGAAGCAAAATTACCGTTAATTCCATCAAATGGCGGACCATCATTTCAGAAGTACGCTATGAATATATAAGTGGCGATTCCGAACACATATTAAGCGCGATTAGTTATTTTTGTTCCTCTCAAAAATTGAATTTCATTTATGAATACAAATCCGGAACGTGTACAATGCCTCATCGTCGGATCGGGACCTGCAGGATACACTGCCGCCATTTACGCAGCACGAGCAGAATTAAAACCTATGATGTACATGGGGCCTGAGCCGGGAGGGCAACTCACCACAACTACAGAAGTGGAAAATTATCCGGGTTATCCGAAAGGAATTCAGGGGCCGGAGATGATGGAACTTTTCAAAGCGCAGGCAGAACGTTTTAAAACCGATGTACGTTTTGGTTTTGCAACGAAAGTAGATCTTACCGGGCCCGTTCACAAAGTGTGGATCGATGATGGTAAAGTTGAAATTCATACCGACACACTGATCATTGCCACCGGCGCTTCTGCAAAATGGATCGGGCTTGAATCAGAACAGAAATACAGAACAGTTGGAGGAGTTTCGGCTTGCGCAGTGTGTGACGGATTTTTTTATCGCGGAAAAGATGTCGCCATTGTGGGCGCGGGCGACACCGCGTGCGAAGAAGCAACGTATCTCGCAAAACTCTGCAAACAGGTTTACATGATCGTGCGAAAAGCAAATGGTGAAATGCGTGCTTCGAAAGCCATGCAGACCCGCGTGATGAATACAAAAAATATTGAAGTGCTGTGGGAATCGGAAACAAAAGAAGTGCTCGGAGACGAGAGCGGTGTGAATGGCGCAGTAGTTGTAAATAAAAAAACAGGCGAAGAAAGACGACTCGATATTTTCGGATTTTTCGTTGCCATCGGCCATAAACCGAATACCGATATTTTCAACGGATGGCTTGATATGGATGAGAGTGGTTACATCAAAACCATTCCCGGTTCGAGCAGAACAAATATTCCCGGCGTGTTTGCAGTAGGCGATGCGCAGGATAAAGTTTATCGCCAGGCGGTGACAGCGGCCGGCAGCGGTTGCATGGGCGCGCTCGATGCCGAAAGATATCTTGCGTCGAGAGGCGTACATTGAATAAATGGTTATTGGGTTATAAGATTTATGAAATAAAAATATGCTGATGCATCAATGCCTTAATAACTTAACAACCCAATAACTTAATAACTTAACAACTTAACACCCCAATAACTTAATACCTCAACCCTCGTAAAAATAAAAAATGCGGTCTCTTTTTTTACTTCTGTCAATAGCAATTGCGGTTCCCATTCAGGCTCAATTGGGCAAACAGAAAAATCTTACGCGCTATTATAAATTCGATGCGATCTACGATTCCACGCTCGGCATTGCCATTTACGAAAAACTGAATTTTGCTATGGGCGGTGATTCCGTTCGCTACACCGACAAAGGATACGCTGCGCAGAATACGTGGGAGGATTATTATGATAACGGTGCGGTGCTGCACACGGGTTATTATGTGGACGGGCAATTACATTCTTACAAAAACTTTTATCCGAACGGGCAAATGGAGCGCGATTTTCACAATGTAGATTATTACCGCAATCAAATGATCCTTTACTGGATGAACGGAAAAGTGCGCAGTGACATTACCTATTACCAGGGGCAGGAAGAAGTGACGCACGAATATCACGAAGACGGAACACCGGATTACGCAGAGGAGTATGCAAAAAAACTGGAGTATCTCCTTTACCGCACATCGTGGTACGACAACGAGAAAATGCAGGACGACATGCAACTGCTCGACAAGAAAAAAGGAAAATATTATCTCAAAGAATATTATGAGAATGGAAATATCCAGGACGAAGGAACGATGCAGTATTACAAAGAGATCGACGATTATATGAAAGAAGGTTCCTGGAAAGTTTATGATGAGAATGGAAAACAGATTTCCACGCAGGAATTTGTGAGGAACCAGATGACGGAGGAACGGAAGTTATGAATTGAAACTGCAACAGTAAATTCGGGTTGTACTGAATACTGGAAGCGGCGAACCGCGAAATACCGTGTTTGTATCTTGAGAACAGGTTGAATAAATTGAAAATGTAAATTCTCACGTTCTATCATTTTTGTTCAGTCGTCATTCCGTTCACTATATTTGATAGCTGCCTCTTCAATTTTACTCAGGAAATCATCCTCAATCCAGATCATTATGCTCGTAAGAAAATTAAAGTGTTCCACCTGCGGCAGTAATAAGGTGACGGAATCACGCTCCATGTACATTTATTGCGACTACTGTGCAACATGGATGGGTATTGACATGAAGAATGCGATGATCGAAGCGACTGACGCATTTTCCGTTTCCAATTACCAGGACAGATCACAGCAGGAATACCTCGCAGCCGCAATGCAATTGGGTGAAGCGGCTAAAGCGAAGGATAAAGAAAAAAGTATTGAAGCCAATCTTCGTATGCTACAGTTGGAGTTCGATCTTTACCCTCACCGGTATGGACCCAAAGGCAAGCAACAGGTTTTCAGAAAAAAATACCTGGACTATCGCAGGCAAAACTTGATAGAGATGTTTGAGAAAGGCGACTACTTTTCTTCTTTCGCAAACAGTGAAGGGATCGCGCTTTCGCAGGGACTGCATTTCACCATGGTGGACGGTAAAATGAATTACAACTTCGACGATCGCTTTATCGCTTACATTGAATACTCCGAACAGACGATCCGTAATGCTATTGAGAAATCGAAGTTTTACAATTCGTTGCAACTTCATCCCGAGGGATCCGTTGTTCAGAATACAGGACTGATGTATTCAAATGCAATGGCCAATATGATGTCGATCTATCATGAAGAGACCGCAAAAAAAATAATTTCTCATTTCAAACTCGACTACGATTATATCGAGATCGATCCGGTGAATATTTCGAAAATGGAATGCTGTGTTTGCCAATCCGAAATCAATGTTCCTGAAAATTCAAACACTGTGATCTGTGAGACGTGCGGAAACAGTAATAATGTAAAAGAAAAGACGATCAATTGTATCAATTGCGGAACACGCTTCGCTGTTTCCAATGGCAAGGCGCAGTGTCCTTCTTGCGGAAGCGTGTTTTATTCCATACAGAATATGAATGATGTAGTGTCCGCTCAAATCACGTCTCAGGAAAATGCTCAAGTGAAAACCAAAAAGAATTCATCCTTCTTCAAACGGTTGTTCGGAGGATGAAAAGGTTGCTCTTATTTTTCAACACATAGATCAACTCATCATGAGAAGTTCATCGTCGACTGAAACCGTTACATTTGCGGAAATAAATTAAATCTTTTAGTCATGTCCGATTCTCCCAAATGCCCGAAATGTAATTACGAATACACCTATTTTAATGGAACAATGCAGGTCTGCACCGACTGTCTTCACGAATGGAATCCGGAAGAAGCAGTGAAAACACCTGAAGAGGATGCCAATAAAATTCTTGACTCGAACGGAAATGAATTACACGACGGAGATACAGTTGTAACGATAAAAGATCTTCCGGTGAAAGGCGCATCTAAACCGGTAAAGGCAGGAACCAAAGTGAAAAATATTAAATTGGCAGAAGGCGATCACAACATCAGTTGCAAGATAGACGGATTCGGCGCGATGGGATTGAAATCGGAGTTTGTGAAGAAGGCGTAGTGCGAATAGAGAACTGAGAGATGTGAACTGAGAGATGTGGTGTGGCAATTTTTTTATTTCCTTTGCACATATTTTTCACGTTAAATTTTTATATGTATGCTAATTATTATTCTTGATTTAAAATTTCACAGAGGCAAAAAAGTCATTACCCTTCAATTTCCCTACAACAAAGATCTCATTGCACGCACATGCCTGCTTGCGGGTGCTGCGTGGAGCCGCGGATTGCGCGCGTGGTATGTTGCGTATGCGCAGGATTCATTTCAGAGATTGAAAGAACATTTCAAGTCATTCGCAACACTTGATGAAAAACTATTCCTTGAATCTGAGAGAATCGAAAAGATGAAACCACCCTCGGTGAAGGAGATCGCGCTGACACCCGAAATTTCTAAAGCGCTTGAAAAGTTCGCGCGATACATGCGCACGAAGCGATATAGCGATAATACGATCAAAACGTACTGCGATGCTGTTTCCACTTTTCTGAAATACTATTCGCAGAAAAAGATCGCGGAGATCACGAATGAAGATCTTATTGAATTCAACGACAACTATATTCTGGCGAATAATTATTCGGCGGCGTTCCAGAACCAGGTTGTGAATGCGGTGAAATTATTATTCAGAGAAATGAACGGATCTGCAATGGATGTAACGGTTATTTTTCGTCCTAAAGTTCCAAAGCTTCTGCCGAATGTGCTGAGCAAAGAAGAAATTCAGCAACTCCTTTCGTCACCGAGAAACATCAAGCACAAAGCGATGCTTGCGCTCATCTACAGTTGCGGATTGCGCAGAAGTGAATTGCTTGATCTGAAATTGACCGACATTGATTCACACCGGAAAATTGTTCTGATCCGTAATGCGAAAGGCAAAAAGGACAGGATTGCGCCCCTTTCGGAAAAGATCCTGTTATTACTCAGGGAATATTACAAGGCCTACAAGCCGGAGCGCTGGCTTTTTGAAGGGCAGGAGAAAGGTGAAACATACAGCGAAAAAAGTCTGACGAATGTTCTGAAGCAGGCGTTGGCAAGAACGAACATAAAGAAACCGGTTAGTTTACACTGGCTTCGTCATAGTTACGCCACACATTTGCTCGAGAATGGCACTGACCTGCGTTATATCCAGGAAATTCTTGGCCACAAAAGCAGCAAGACAACGGAAATTTACACTCACGTCAGTACCAAAAGTATTCAGCAGATCAGAAGTCCATTTGATGAGTTGGAAATATGACATCGAAAAACTAAATTTGATATAACTCATTTTATGAGACATACTTTCCGGATTTGGAACATTATGGATCAAAGAATGGGAGATATAAACGAGTT
>JACQAM010000020.1 GCA_016194975.1 Bacteroidota bacterium | reverse complement strand
AACATGGAACAGATGCGTTTGCGTTCGCTCCATTATTTTAAAAGTTATGTGAATCTGCGCGACACACTTTTCTCCCAGGAAAATAAAAAACAACTCGTGCAGAAGGAAATGAATTATGAATTTGATAAAAAGCAGGAGAAACAAAAAGCGGACCAGGATAAAAAAGATGCGCTCGCAAAAGAACAACTGAAACAAAAAGAAACCGAAAGAAATTATTTCATTGCAGGATTCGCGCTTGTACTCGCGCTCGCGGGATTTATTTTCCGCAGTTACCGCCAGAAACAAAAAGCAAATGAAATTATTTCGCAGCAGAAACTGATGGTCGAAGAAAAGCAAAAGGAAATCCTGGATTCCATTCATTACGCGAAACGCATTCAGCAGAGTTTGCTGCCGAATGAAAAATATATTGCAAAAAATCTTTCTGCCGGGAAATGAGATCTCTCCTCTGCATATTCATTTTCATTTTTCTTTTTTCCTGCGGTGAAGAAGGAAAGAAAAAAAATGATGCGGGTGCGAATTCATTAGTGAAAATAAAATATCCACTGACGAAGAATGTAGATTCGCTTATTGCTCTTCTTAAAATCCTTCCCGGTGATTCCAATAAAATAAATGTTCTGAATACGCTTGCTGCTAAATTGAAAAAGAACAATCCGGATACGGCAATTATACTGGAAGATGAAGCGGTGGCTATCTGCAAAAAAATAAACTGGAAAAAAGGACTCGCAAGATCGCTTACAGGTTACGGAGTTTTTTACCGCTTAAAGGGCGATTTTCCAAAAGCGCTTGATTATAATTTAAAAGCGCTGGAATTGAATGAAGCGTTGAACGATAAAAACAAAATCTCCGGAATTCTCATCAACATCGGAAATATTTACAAGGATATGGGCGAATACGCAAAGTCCATTGATTATTACCAGCGGGGACTTGCCGCTGCAAAGGAGGCCGGGAATAGACAATGGCAGTCCAATGCGCTGGGAAATATAGGAAGCGCCTATCACGCTTTAGGTGATTACCAGAAATCACTGGAATTCTACGCACAGTCACAAAAAATTTACGCGGAGATTGGAGATCGCTCCGGGACCGCGATCAATTATTCTTCCATCGGAAATGTATGGGCGGAACAAAAAAATTACCCGGTTGCATTGGATTATTTTTTAAAAGCAAAAAATATAGAGGAAGAACTTGGGGATAAAAATGAATTAGCAGCCGTGTTGGGAAATATAGGCACCCTTTATTTGCTGTCGGGAAAATACAACGATGCTTACGAATGTCTTTACAAAGGGATCGCATTCTCCCAAAACATCGGGGCCGCAGACCGCACGAGATTTCTCTACGATGCTTTGAGCCAGCTCTATGAAAATTCAACCATTCCTCTCCCCGATTCCATTGGCGGAAAAATACTCAACATGGAACAGATGCGTTTGCGGTCTCTGCATTATTTTAAAAGTTATGTGAATCTGCGCGACACACTTTTCTCCCAGGAAAATAAAAAGCAACTCGTGCAGAAGGAAATGAATTATGAATTCGATAAAAAGCAGGAGAAACAAAAAGCCGGCCAGGATAAAAAAGATGCGCTCGCAAAAGAACAATTGAAACAGAAAGAAACCGAAAGGAATTATTTCATTGCAGGATTCGCGCTTGTACTCGCGCTCGCGGGATTTATTTTCCGCAGTTACAGACAGAAACAAAAAGCAAATGAAATTATTTCGCAGCAGAAACTGATGGTCGAAGAAAAGCAAAAGGAAATTCTGGATTCCATTCATTATGCGAAAAGAATCCAGCGGAGTTTACTGCCGAATGAAAAATACATTGCCCGGAATCTTAATTCCTGAAGTTAAAAAAGGGTATCTCTAAAAACCTAATTATCAAAAAAAACATCGCCACAAAGGCACAAGGACACTAAGAAAAATTTTATTAATCTTTGTGTCCTGGTGCCTTAGTGGCAAAAAAATTAGTTATCAGAGATCCCCAAAAGTAAAGTGTCCCCATTTTTCTATCTTTGGTAATGCCCTGCGGCATGAATTTTGCCTTTTCCCCTGTGAAAGCAACCCTATGAAACAACCCTACACGAGATTGCTCCTGTTTATTTTTCTCACGAGTCCACTCGCGCTTTTGTCGCAGGGGTTCGGCCTTCCTACCGGCTTCGATCTTAAAACTTTCGAGAAGAACCAGGATCTCGCTATCTGGTTTCTGCAATATGATTCTGCAGTAGCGAATGTGGCCAGTTTCGATCACCTCTCCGGTAAAGATTTTATTGCCTATCCCGATAAAAAAGGATGGAAAGTGGTGGCGGGAACTGTGGATTCTTCCGGTTTCAAATCCGATGCCGGCTATTATCTCATCGACCCAAAAAAAACGATTACTTCTTCAAAGAAAAAATTCGATACGCTGCAGGTTTGTGCCATGGGGCGCGCGCTTTATTATTCCAAAAAAGCAATAGCTAAACTCGCATTCAAAGCACCTTCCGGATGGGATTTCCTCACCAAACTGAACGATGACAAAAGCATAACCGTATGGGCGTTTCTTCTTCCCGATCCGAACGGCTCGCTGTGGTACGGGCCCGAATGTGCGTGGTACTACATGCAGGACGGAATAAAATTAAGCACAAGTAGAATTGTGAATCGTACACCACTCATGGCCGACAAAAACGGAACTACACTTTCGCTCAGTTGTCCCACCGATAAAATGCCGAGCATTGGCGCCATCTACATCGCGAGAAAATACATGACCGCTTTCCCTGAAGTTGACATCAGTTACAAAACAGGAACAAGCACGTTGCGTTATAACACAACCGAGAAGAATTTTTCCTGGGAACACGTGGGGAACTGATTTACAATTTGAGCATGTGTTACAATACTCCGCTTATAATATCTTCCACACTCACTCCTTCTGCTTCTGCTTTATAATTCCGCACAATGCGGTGACGAAGGATCGGCGCGGCCACTGCACGCACATCTTCAATGTCGGGAGAATATTTTCCGGAGACCACCGCGTTACATTTTGCGCCGAGTACCAGATATTGCGATGCACGCGGACCTGCGCCCCACGAGAGGAGACGATTCACATCTGAAGTTGCATTCGAAGTATTCGGCCGCGTTTTTGTTGCAAGTTTCACCGCGTACTCGAGCACGTTGTCGGGCACAGGCACGCGACGCACGAGTTCCTGCAGGAATAAGATCTCTTCGGCATCCAGTACTTTATTCAGTTGAACTGATTTATCCGACGTTGTATTCTTCACCACCATTATCTCATCTTCATATTTCGGATAGTCGAGCCACACGTTGAACATGAAACGATCGAGCTGCGCTTCGGGAAGAGGATAAGTTCCCTCCTGCTCTATCGGGTTCTGCGTTGCGAGAACGAAAAAAGGTTTTGCAAGTTCATATCTTTTTCCTGCGGCGGTCACCGTACGTTCCTGCATGGCTTCAAGCAAAGCCGATTGTGTTTTCGGCGGTGTACGATTGATCTCATCGGCAAGAATGATGTTGGCGAACAAAGGCCCTTTCACAAAACGGAATTGCCGGCTCTCATCGAGAATTTCTGTACCGATTATATCGGAAGGCATGAGATCGGGTGTGAACTGAATGCGGTTGTAAGTGAGTCCGAGCGATTGCGCGATAGTGTTCACCAATAAAGTTTTTGCAAGTCCGGGAACTCCCACAAGAAGACAATGCCCGTTGCTGAAAATAGAAACCAGCACATCTTTCACCACTTCGTCCTGCCCGACGATCACCTTATGAATTTCCTGCTGAAGGATTTTATATTTCTCGCGGAAAAAATCAACCGCTTCTACATCCGATTTGAATTGCATACTATTTTTCTGTTTGTGTTTTTCGCCGCGATTAAATTACGAATGAAAACCCAAGCGGAAACATACTTTCAAACATTTTTCAATTCGGGGCAACCCTTAAGAAGATGTTGCGACTTATGAATTTCCACAATGAAAAATGCAGAATACCGGCTTCTGTTAAATTTCCAAAAAATAACTGCGAATAGAGTAACAAAGCTGCATTTGTTGCGTCTTATTGCTGAACACGCCTCCCAAGGGTTAGGTCAGGTAAAAAAACCGGGAGGTTCTGTTTCGTGCAATTGGTGTGCAGAAGGCCGGATTTCGCAGCTCCGGCCTTCACTTTTTTAAAAGATGCACGTGCCTGCGTGTCTCAGGATAATTCGTTTGCCTATTTCTGATTTCACTTCATTATTCTTAATATTGCGAAACCATTCTAACCTGACCATCATGGGAAATCACGAAAGTAACGGCCACGCCGAAAATAATGATCACGATATGACTGAGGGAAAAGCACAGTACTATCCTAAAGGATGGTGGATTCCGCTCGCCGGGCTCGTTACAGTTGCGCTTGGATTCACACTTCTCGCCGGATTTATTTTCAGTCATTCGGGAACCGACAAATGGGGAAAGTCTGATAAGGTGTGCAATGATTCCTGTTGCAAGAATGGAAACAAATGCATGGATAATGGAAAATGCAAAGACATGAACAATTCGAAATGATCTTCCGGAATATTTTTTAAAAAGGGATCTCCGGGTCCCTTTTTTTATTTTAAACCATTCTGATTAAAAAAATTGTCAAATAATAATGGCATCTCTAAAAACACAGAAATGCAAGGCGGGCGAGTCCGAAAAACCGGAGTTTACTATTCGTAAATGAGGATTTTGAGGGCGCAGCCCAACGCAGCAGTTCTAAGTTATTAGAGATGCCCATGATTCACCGCGCACTTACTGAAATGGTCACCACCTGCGGCTGAAGTTTTTTTACCAGCGGATCTGCACTGCTGAATTCTTTATCGCCAAGAAGAGATTCCATTTCCTTCTGCGAAATATTTTTTTCATGATTCGCTTCCGTCAGCATTATTCCTATTCCCGCTTTTTCCAGTTTCCCTTCGTTCCATGAAGAGATTCCGCCACCATAATCCCAACCGAAACCTGAGAATTTAAAATCTTTTCCATTGAGTTGTTCCAATTCATCACTCGTCATTCCAAGATATATTCCGCACGTGGTCGTCCATTTATTATTGAAATCGTAACCGCCATTCTCCACATACATTGCATCAAGCGTCGCCACTTCCACTCCCGCACGATGCAACGAATCTTTCCAGAGGATCTGCACTTCATCACTGGTTTTCCTGTCAATAAAAGTTCCCATCACGAATCCTCCTTCCGCTCCCCAAATCGTGTCGTAAGAAATATGTCCGGCGCCGAATTTTTTCTTCAGTTCATTTTCGTCGGCCACTTGCAGTAATTCATCGAGAATAAAGGATGCTGCTGTTTTTACTGAATCTTTTTTCAGCGTACCGGCATTTTCTTTTTTCTTATTGCCCGCGCAGGAAAATAGCGCGCACATAAGAAAACAGGCAATCGGAAGAATAAAATATTTTTTCATCCCGCAATTTATTCAGAAAATAGATATTCAACCTTGATCTCACTGGCAATAAAGAACAGAATTTCATTAATTTTACCACTCGCGGTCGCACCTATTCGCCGCGTTCATCACACCATTCATTTTCAAAATCAGGATCATGTCAAACGTAGCGGCGAAACCAGCACTGTCGAAAGAAAAGATCGAAGAGTTCCGTAAACTGGTGCTTGAAGATTATCGTGTTGCCAATGAAAGCCGCGAAGCAAGTCTCACCGGGCGGAAAGAAGTGCTTACCGGCAAAGCCAAATTCGGAATTTTCGGTGATGGAAAAGAAGTGGCGCAGGTAGCGATGGCAAAATCTTTTCGCGAAGGAGATTTCCGCTCCGGATATTACCGCGACCAGACTTTCATGTTCTCGACCGGAAATCTTTCCCTGAAAGAATGGTTCGCACAATTGTATGCACACACCGATCTCGATGCCGAACCTTCTTCTGCCGGAAGACAGATGAACGGACATTTTGCAACAAGAAGTCTTGATGAAAATGGAAACTGGAAAGATCTTACGAAAATTAAAAATTCTTCTGCCGATGTTTCTCCTACCGGTTCGCAGATGCCGCGCTTACTCGGACTTGCACTTGCTTCGAAACATTATCGCAATAATGAAGAACTGAAACAGGAAAAATTTTCGAAGTTCTCCAATAACGGAAATGAAATTGCATTCGGAACGATCGGCGATGCTTCTACTTCCGAAGGATTATTCTGGGAAACCGTGAATGCTGCGGGAGTGATGCAGGTTCCCATGCTTCTTTCGGTTTGGGATGACGGTTATGGAATTTCTGTTCCGAAAAAATTCCAGACCACCAAAGAAAGTATTTCTGATGTGCTCTCCGGAATTCAGCGCACCGCTACTCATAACGGTTACCAGATTTTCAAAACGCGCGGATGGGATTATCCGCATCTCGTGGAAACGTATGAAAAAGCTGCTCGAATTTGCCGCGAAGAACATGTGCCTGTTCTTGTTCACGTGGAAGAAGTGAATCAGCCGCAGGGACATTCCACTTCCGGATCGCACGAACGCTATAAATCTCCTGAACGTTTGCAATGGGAATTAGATTTCGATTGCATAAAAAAATTTCGCGAATGGATATTGGTAACCGGCCTCTCTACTGCAAATGAACTCGACGAGATAGAAAAAAATGCAAAGGAGCATGTGAAGAGTGAACGCCGGGCTGCGTGGGAAGCTTATCTTGCTCCGCTGAAAGCAGAATTGAAAGAAGCCGGTTCTCTTCTTGATTCACTCGCAAAAGAAAGTACCAATGGACCTTTCATTGAAAAAATAAAAAATGATCTTGCTGCTGTTACCGATGCGCAGCGCCGCGATATTTCCGGTGCGTTGCGGAATGCTTTGAAATTTTCGAGGAAAGAAAATTCCGAAGCGAAAAAAAATATTATTTCCTGGCTTAAAAATTATTCCCAACTCAATTTCAACCGATACAGTTCTACACTTTACAGCGGAACAGCAATGAGAGTAAAACCTCAAGCGCCGGAATATTCTTCAGAAGAAAATTTTTGCGACGGAAGAGAAGTGCTGCGCGATAATTTCGATTCCATTCTTGCTTCCCATCCGGAGGTTTGCATTTTCGGAGAAGATTCCGGTTACATCGGTGGCGTGAATCAAGGACTTGAAGGACTCCAGAAAAAATACGGGATCCTCCGCGTATTCGATACAGGAATACGTGAAGCAACAATTGTCGGACAGGCAATAGGAATGGCGATGCGTGGATTGCGCCCCATTGCGGAAATTCAATATCTCGATTATTTGCTTTACGCATTGCAAATCATGAGCGACGATCTTGCTACGGTGCAATGGAGAACAGTGGGCGGACAAAAAGCGCCCGTGATCGTACGCACGCGCGGGCACCGGCTCGAAGGTGTGTGGCACTCGGGCTCGCCTATGGGAATGATCGTGCACGCACTGCGCGGAATGTATGTGTGCGTGCCGCGCAACATGACGCAGGCGGCAGGATTTTACAATACACTTCTGAGTGGCGATGAACCTGCATTGGTCATTGAACCGCTGAATGGATACCGGTTGAAAGAAAAAGTTCCGGTGAATTGGGGAAATTTCAGAATTCCATTGGGGAAACCCGAAATTATCCGTGATGGAAAAGAGGTGACGCTGGTGAGTTACGGTTCTACTTTGCGGCTTGCAATGGATGCTGCGAAAAATTTACAGGAACTTAATATTTCTGTGGAGATCATAGACGTGCAAACTTTACTTCCGTTCGATGTCGGTCATTTCATTGTGAATTCTGTAAAGAAAACAAATCGGCTGATCGTGGTGGATGAAGATGTTCCGGGTGGAGCGAGTGCATTCATTATGCAACATATTCTTGAAACGCAGAATGCGTATCAGTATCTCGACAGCGCACCGAAAACACTGACGGGAAAAGAACATCGCCCTGCTTATGGCTCCGATGGAGATTATTTCAGCAAGCCATCGGCAGATGATATTTTTGAAGCCGTGTATGAAATGATGAGTGAAAGTGATCCGCAACAATGGCCGGGGATGTATTGAGAATATTTTTTTCAATACGTCATATTCCCTCTCTTCAAAAACGCGCCGCAGGATTTGCGCACGATGAGTTCCGTTTCCAATTTTATTTTTTCCGGTTTGATTTTTTTATTCTTGTTGTTCAACTGGTGCATGAGCATTTCCACGGCTTTTGTCCCGATCTCCTCGAGCGGCTGGGCAACAGCGGTGACCGGAGGATTTGAAAACCGGAAATATTCCACATCATCGAAACTGATCACTGCAATATCCTGCGGAACGCGCAATCCGGTTTCATGAATATATTCGAAAGCAAATGCAGCGAGATTACTGTTCACCACGAATAATGCTTCAATACTTTTAGGCGGCGCTATCAAACTTCTCACTTCGCGATGCGTTGAGGAGCGCATGGTTGCAAATGGAATTTCGCGGATGAGTTGCGGATCGGGACGAATGCCGTGATCTTTCAATGCATCTTCATACCCTCGTGTTCTTTCTTTGATCGTACTCAGGAAAGAAGGAGAAATTTTCAGCAACCCGATTTTTTTATATCCGAGTGACAACAAGTGCCTCGTCGCCTCATACGCACCCTGGTAATTATCGACACCCACGTAATCCAGTTCTGCATTCGGAAGATTTCTGTCAATAAGAACAACAGGGAGTCCGTTCCTGCGGAAGGCATTCAGTTTCGCCGAAGAATTCTGCGTGCTTGCGACGATGATGCCATTCACGTTCTGTTCATTCACGAGCATTTCCACGAGCCGTTGTTCTTTGATTATATTCTCTTCTGTGCTTGAAACAATGATCTGGAATCCGAGTCGTGAAGCGCTGTCTTCGATGCTCCTTGAAATTTTAGAATAAAACGGATTTGAAATATCCGCAACGATCACTGCAATCACATTCGATTTTCCATTGCGTAGTCCGCGCGCCATGAGGTTGGGCCGGTAATTCAGTTCCGCTGCTTTCCTTATCACACGTTTCTGCGTCGCTTTACTAATTCCATAAGCATCTCCTTTTTCATTCAGCACAAGCGACACCAGTGTCTTCGAAACATTCAGTTGTTTCGCCAGTTCATTCAGCGAGATCCTTTTCATCCTCCTAAGTTACTTTCTATTCCATTTGCCCATCAAACCAGGCCGTGGAGGAGGTGGATGTATCAACAACTAAACCGATTTAAATTGTTTAAATAACTATCTATCAGTATTTTAAAAAATTTATTTATCATTTATTCTACACAACCCTTGACTTGAATGAATTGAAAAACTATATTCGCCGCATTCATTTGACTTAAATACCTGAATTCTTATAGGCAAACACAGGTATTTTTTTTGAAACAGACACCTAAATCGTTTTAGATAACCCAATGAACATGAAAAAACTGCTACTCATTTTTCTTTTCGGGCTCACACTAATGATGATCGGCCTTTCCCGCCTTCATGCGCAATGCAGCGGAGGTACTGGGGCAGGCGCACTCTCGCCCGCTCCCTCGGCAGCTTTCCAGACCATGTCGGTGACCGCCGGAAACTATTACACCTTCGTTGTTCCTGCAGGATGTATTCCATCCTACGATTTTTCATTCTGCGCCGCCGACGGCGGAAGTGCTTCTTACGATACACAACTCACCCTCCTCGACAATTCAGGCGCTTATGCAGGCGGATACAACGATGATAATTGCGGCCTGCAATCCAAAATTTCAGGATGGACACCTGCCGCTGCCGGAACTTACCGGATACTCGTCAATAATTATCCCTGCGGAGGCACCGGTGGCGCAGCTACATTGGCTTACCGTTCCATCACCCCGCCCAACATGACTTTTACAAGTTGTACTACAACACAACCTAATACAGGAACTGTAGCCAAATGCGACGTGGACCAGGAAGTGATTGCCGTACAGGTTGTGACCGCCGGAACCTGCAGCGCCCTCAGCGCAACACAATTCCAGATCAATATGACCGGTTCCTCTATTCCGGGAACGAATACCAACGATGTAACACGCATTCACATTTACTACACAGGCCTCTCCTCTCTCTTCAGCGCTTCTTCTGAATTCCTCAATGGCGGAGTGGTTCCTGCTACAGGAACGATCACTATAAACGGTTCGCAAACACTCCAGGCAGGAACAAATTATTTCTGGATCGCTTACGATATCAATTCTGTTTCTGCAACAGTTACGAATGTCATCGACGCGCAATGTACACAACTGACAGTGGCTGCAGTAACGCACGTTCCCACTGCAACGAATCCCGCAGGAACACGTTCCATTGTTGCGTGTCCTGCTTATCCCGGTGCAGGTTCACCGAATATGAAATTGTGGTTGAAATCAAATTCAGGTGTTACAACAGCGGGTCCGTCGGTCACATTATGGAATGATAATTCAGGCGCCGGTGTAACTGGAAATTTCGGGGTACAACCCGGCGCTCCTGCACAATCGAGTCCTACTTACGTTGCGAATTCCATCAATTACAATCCTTACATTTCTTTCAACGGCACAACCAATAGTTTGTCGGGCGCAAATAATTTCGCCGGCAATTCGCTGTTCAACGCAAACACGAATACGATCTTCATGGTTCAGAATTTAAAAGCAGGAACCGTTTATTTCAAATGGGAAACGATAGGAACCGGTGCCTACAGAGTTGGATTTGAAAGAAACGGAAATTCTATGCGTTTTGATTTTGTAGATGATGTCAACGGAAAAAATGATGTGAGCACAACGAATGTGATCAATAAAGATGTCCTCGTCGATGTAACATCAGACGCAACAAATTCTGTTGTGAAGCTGAATGGAAATACAGACGCTACGAAAAATATTTCCGCAGCAGGAGCTTTCAATCCCGGAGTTGGAACACACCGCATTGCGATCGGCAATAATGATCTTACAACAAATAATCTTCCTGCGCAGATCGACATGGCCGAGATCATGTCTTACAATACAAAACTTGCGACATCACAAATTAAAATGGTGGAATCTTATCTCGGGATAAAATACGGCATCACGCTCGGAAATAACCAGGGAACCGGCTCCTGCATCATTTACAAAAACAGCGCGGGCACTTCCGTCTGGAATAATCAAACCGGTTTTCATAATAACGTAACGGGAATCGGGCGCGATGACGGCAGCACACTCGATCAGCGTACATCGCGCGGCATTCTCAGTTTGAATGCATCACTCGATCTTGTGACGATCGTGAATGGAACTTTTGCAGCGCCCGTTGCATTTACTTCTAATCTTTCCACTCTTCTCGTCGGCAACAACAACACAAGCGCACAATCCATTTACGGCGATCCTACCTTCACCGATTATCCTGCGTCATTGGGCGCGAACGCTGCGCGCATACAACGCGTGTGGAAAGCGCAGGCCACCAACTTCACTCAGAATGTTTCCATTGGTTTTGAATCGACCATGCTCGTTGGCTGGAGCCCCGTGAGTAACCTGAGATTGCTCGTGGACGACGACGGAAATTTTTCGAATGGAGGAACCACTATTTATTCCGGCGCAGTACTCAACGGAAGCAGGATTGAATTCAGCGGAGTAACGAATCTTGGTAACGCGGGAAATCTTTATTTCTCGCTTGCGACGATCAACTACACGGCAACTCCTCTTCCTGTTGTGATGATGAATTTCAGCGGCAATTGCGAAAATAATTTTGTGAATCTCGCGTGGACCACCGCTTCGGAAACCAACAATCATTTTTTCACATTGGAACGTTCCATTGACGGAATCAATTTCGAAAGTGTAGTGACGATCCCCGGGCATGGCACGAGCTCGCAGGTACACGCGTACGCATGGGTAGATGAGAATTCCGTTTCATCGGTCGCTTATTATCGATTGAAACAAACGGATTACAACGGATCGACGGAAGTGCTTGGAATTATTTCTGTTGAAAGTTGTGGGAATCCTACAACAGTTCTTCTCTATCCGAACCCGACGGACGGCAACGCTTATCTTTCGTTTTCACTCGGAAACGATGCAGAAGTTTACGCCGAGGTAGATGATGCGATGGGAAGAAAAGTTTTTCTTGTTACGGAACAGAAAACTTTCGCAAAAGGAAATTACCAGTTGCCGGTTTCACTCGGCGATGAAGCGAAAGGAATGTACCTGCTGCGATTTGCGATCAATGGAAATTATACCCTCTATCGCATTGTGAAAGAATAAAATTCAAAAAAAACAAAAAACAAATCCCAAACAGAGTTCTCTTTACTTCGTTTGGGATTTGCCTGCCCGCCCCAGGCAGGGAATTTGTAATCTTGTTTTTAAAAATTTATTCCTTGCGAAATTCCGCAGTGAAATTCCCATAATTCACAAAGTAAGATCCTTTCACGAGCATTTTCACATCTACAGTTTTCGCATAGCCATTCAGCATGCAGGTTCCGTTCTCATCGAATATTTCATAAAGCGTAACAGCGCTGAATTCGAGCGGCATATTTTTTCTCACACTTATCGTATTCAATTCTACCGGTGCAATCGTCGGATCTTCCACATCAGAAGGTTTGGAATAAAGCGGCGTTTCTGCAAATGAATTCACTTCCACGCGGAATTGATTTTTCCCGCTGGTAATATATTTTTCAAGATCGAATGAATAAGCAGAAAATCCCTGCGCACCTTTTGTTTCCAGCGTTCCCACCGGCACCCATCGGTTCCACCGGAATTGCTGAATGATTAGCGTGGCGACTTTCCCATCGCAATCCAGTTCGAAATTGAATTTTTTCTGACTGTCAATTATTTGATTCCTGAATGAAGTGGTGGTTTCCGTTGCAAAATCTTTATAATTAACAAAGACCGGAGCCGTGGAAGAAATACTGAAGATCGCAACATGAAAAATACTTCCATCGGCAATATTCATTTTTGAAAGTGCGATCGTGTATTGCATCGTCTTCGGAATATTGCGTAACGTATCTCCGTTGACTGTAATGTTCCGAAATGTATTTCCGCCGGAAACATTCTGCATTTTATCCAGTTTCAGATCGAGCCCGGTGTGATAAATTCCATCGAGAACTTTAGATTGTGCAAATGAATTCACTGCATACCACAACAGAAAATTTATCGCGGCTAATTTCTTCATCCTTTAAAAGTACAACGTTGCCACACATCTTCCCTCTGAATTTTGCTCAACATCAGATCGAAAAACACTTTAAGACCTACGTCCATTTTCACTACTTTTGCATCTGGAAAAACCAAAACCCGACTCAACATGAAACATGCTTTACTTTCAGTCATCGCTTTTTCTGTTGCTTCCTTCGCAGGAGCGCAGATCACATTGACACAAAATGATGTTGCGCCTTTGTATACGCAGATACTGCAGGCGAATGACACCATGCCCACTGTGTTACCCGGTTCGCCCGGCACAAGTCAGACGTACGACGTTTCTGCAACGAATAATCATTACCTGGATACGCTGCTTTTCACTTTGCCGCAGTTCACTCCTTACGGAAGTTCATTCACTTCTTCGAATCTCGCAATGTACAACAGCCAGAATGGAACACCCGGCTACATTTATCTCACGAATAATTCTTCAGTTTACCAGGTTGATGGAACTGCTGCCGATCCGCTCGGAACAGGTACGATTGCAATTCCGCTCAGTAACCCGGAAGAATTGATGGCGTGGCCTTCTACATTCAACACTTCTTTCATTGACACTGCAAAAGGAATGTTCCAGATGTATTACGGACAGGATCCGGGAATAGGATTCACTGTCGATTCTTTCCGCGTTCACATTTGGGTGAAAAAAACAAGTGACATCGACGGATGGGGCTCGTGCATTACTCCTGCTGCTACTTACAATAATGTTCTTCGCCAGAATGTTCTTCGTGTAGAATATGACACGATCGATATTTATGCTTTCGGAAACTGGGCTCCTGATTTCTATCAGCAGCTTGATTCCAATCGCATTTATTCTTATTGGGCGAATGGTGCAGGATTTCCCGTCGCACAATTAACCGACCGCCAGGATCTCGGCACCATCACAAGTGCAAACTATATCCTGAGCACTGCGCAGGTTGGAATTGCTGAACACCACAATGGCAATGTGAATGTTTATCCGAATCCTGCAAATGACGTGATCAATTTCTCATTGAGCGGAATGCACGCAGCAGGCATCACGGTCTATGATGTGAATGGGAAACTCGTTACTTCTCTTCCTGTAAATTCCGATCATACTTCGCTTGATGTTTCAGCATTTAACGCAGGAATTTATTTTTACAATGTAACGGATGCCAATGGAAATTCAATTTCCCGCTCACGCTTCACTGTTACACATTAATTCATTTTCTAATAGAAAAGATCCTCCGTCAATCGCGGAGGATTTTTTTTGCCTCTTGTTTTTCTGAAGTCGTAACTTTACGCAGTAACGCCATCATGAAAAAAATAACGGAATCTCCCTCGCATTACGATCATCTCGAAAAGATGAGCACGACTGAATTGCTGCGCGCGATGAATACGGAAGACAAAAAAGTTCCGGATGCCGTTGAAAAAATAATTCCGCAGATCGTGCAGTTCGTGGATGTGATCAGCGGGAAGATGAAAAACGGCGGGCGATTATTTTACATTGGCGCAGGCACGAGCGGTCGACTTGGAATTGTTGATGCATCGGAATGTCCTCCCACTTTCGGAGTGCCGCACGGAATGGTAGTTGGAATAATTGCCGGTGGCGATTCCGCAATAAGAAAAGCGGCAGAGTTCGCAGAAGATAATATTGAGCAGGGATGGAACGATCTATGCGAACATGAAATAAATGAAGAAGATGTGGTGATAGGAATTGCAGCATCGGGAACAACTCCTTACGTGGCAGGGGCGCTAAAAAAATGTAATGAAAAAAATATTATTACAGGATGTATAACGTGTAATCCCGATTCTCCGGTAGCACTCACGGCGAAATTCCCATTGGTAGTTGTGGTAGGCCCGGAATTCGTAACCGGAAGCACGCGGATGAAATCGGGCACGGCGCAGAAATTAGTTCTGAACATGATCTCCACTTCGGTGATGATCAAACTCGGGAGAGTGAAAGGAAATAAAATGGTGGACATGCAACTGAGCAATACTAAACTCATTGACCGCGGAACAAAAATGGTGATGGATGCTACGGGGTTTGATTATGAAAAAGCAAATGCGCTTTTAAAAAAATTCGGTAGCGTAAGAATGGCTATTGCCAATAAGTAGTTGGTTGTTTTGCATAGTACGAAATACGAAATGGTACTGAAAGTTACTAAATGCAGATCGAAACGAAATCAATTGCCGCTATGACACTTTTCGTACACTTTCGTATTTCGTAACTTTTAGTATTCTTTTCGTATTTCATACTCCCCATGCATACCCTGGAACCTTTCTTCAACTGGAGACATCTCTATACCGCAGAAGAAGATGAACGTTCTCCTTTTTTCGGAAGAGAATACAGCGAATTTGAATTCACGAATAAAGTTTACAATTACCTCCTGCATCCGCAATGGGATGATTTCGGATCACTGACACTTTACATGAAAATTCTTTTTGTGGATTATGAAAAGAATTTTGTGGTGATGGAATTCATCGGTGAATGGAATGACGCGATCAACAACGACATTATGATCCTCAAGCGCGACATCATTGATGAATTGAAATTATGCGGAATCAATAAATTCATTCTCATTGGCGAAAATGTGCTCAACTTTCATTATTCCGACGACAGTTATTACGAAGAATGGTACGAAGAGAGTGAAGACTCCAAAGGAGCAAGTGGCTGGATCGCATTCGTGAATTTTCAACCACACGTGCTCGCAGAAATGAAACGCGCGCGCATAGACTGGTACGTGCACTGGGGCGCGGAACTCGATGCGCTTCCGTGGAGAACAATGCAACCGCTTCAATTATTCGAAAAAACAGAAGAGCTCATTCGCAAACGGCTGGGATGAATAAGTCATTTATATTTACGCTAAACCTTCTTAACATTGCAGCGCTCATACTTAGAATTCATGAATAGATCTATTTCGATAACCGCTGCTTAACTTTACACATGACCACTGAAGTCAAACGCAATTTTTTATTCGCAGGCCACCGCGGTGGTGTGTATGCACTCGCGCGCGGAAAAGATCCTTCCGTTTTTTTCAGCGGCAGCAGCGACAAATTTGTTGTGGCGTGGAATGCCGAAACCGGCGAACAGGAAAAATTCGCCGCACAATTTCCTGCTCCGGTTTACGCGCTCCGTTTTCTTGAAGAAAAAAATATTCTTCTGGTTGGCGCAGCTACGGGCTCTCTTCATTTCATCGACCTTGAAAAACGCGAAGAAATAAAAGTCCTGCAATTGCATTCCGCGCAGATCTTCGACGTCGCTTATTCTCCTAAAAATGATCTCATCATAACAGCGGGCGGCGATGGGCAGATCACATTCTTGAACGGGAAGACTTTGGAATTAATCAAAGCGATAAAATTATGTTCGCAGAAAGTGCGGAATGTAGTTATCGATCCTTCCGAAGAAAAACTTGCAGTGGCGAGCGGCGACGGAAACATCACGATATTTTCTTTACCGGGAATGGAAGAGCTATTTTCTTTTCATGCGCATAATCTTTCTGCGAATGCGCTTGCCTGGAATTCTGCGGGAACTATTTTATTAAGCGGCGGGCGCGATGCGTACCTGAAAGCGTGGAATGCAGAAAAGAATTTTTCGCTCCTCACTGCTATTCCTGCGCACAACTTCGCCATCTACTCTATTGTGTTCAGTCCGGACGGAAAATTATTTGCAACCGGCAGCCGCGACAAAACCATCAAACTCTGGGATGCAGAAAATATTCGTCTCCTGCTACGCATCAACAAAGAAACTCACGATGCACATGCTAATTCTGTGAATCGTTTATTGTGGAATGAGAAAGGATTATTTTCTGCGAGTGATGATAATGTGATCATGAAGTGGATGGTGAGTTATGGATTATGAGATCGGTGCTGTAGGAAATGTTTATTTTTTTCCTCGAATTATTCCTGCAAAAAATATCACGCGAGGCTGCCAGGCCGCATCGCAAATGAAACAAGAATACTTTTTTGAAATTGGATTAAGAAACACGGAAAACTCAAAACTCAATTTCCGAACTCACTCAGGAATTTTATCCGCACTAATCTTATTTCTTCTCTCGTAAAATCTTCTTCGCCTAATTCTGCAACCGCTTCTTCCATCGAATCACTTTCTGATTCTTTGAAATATTCCACGATCTCTTCCTGCTTATCGGAATCGATCATACCATCGATATAGTAATTGATATTCACTTTCGTTCCCGAGAGAACAATCGTTTCAATTTCCGCGATCACATCATCGAGCTTCAGTCGTTTTGCCGCAGCCACATCCATCAGATCGAGTTTGCGGTCGATGCTCTGGATGATGTGCACTTTTAAACCCGATTTGTTCACGACCGATTTCACGAGCATATCCTGCGCGCGTTCGATCTCGTTTTCTTCCACATATTTTGCAATGAGATCGATGAAAGGTTTTCCGAATTTGATCGCTTTTCCCTGTCCCACGCCCGTGATGCGCGTGAGTTCATCCATAGTCACCGGGTATTGAATGGCCATTTCTTCCAATGAAGTTTCCTGGAAAACAACATAGGGCGGAAGATTTTTCTGCTTCGCTACTTTTTTGCAGAGATCTTTCAGTAATCCATAAAGTTGTTCATCCGCTCCACCTCCCCGTTGGTTTCCTGCCAATTCAATATCATCATCATCACTTTCCGCGCCGGTATAGTTGTGATCGCGCGTAATCGTGAGCGTGTAGGGTTTATTCAGGAATGCCTTTCCTTCTTTCGTGAGTTTGAGCAACCCGTAATTCTCAATATCCTTCGAAAGCAATCCTTCCATCAATGCTGTTCTGATTACCGCATTCCAGTACGCTTCATCTTTATCATCATCAAGTCCTTTTCCGAAAATTTCGAGATTATTCTGTTTGTATGATTTGATGGTGTTCGTGAGCGTTCCCTGCAAAACCTGGATGATATGTTTCGCTTTGAATTTTTCTTTCACCTCCGAAACACAATCGACCGCCAATCCTACATCATCGGTAGCATCCACTTTTGTTTTCGGGTTATTGCAGTTGTCGCAGTTCTTACAATTTTTTTCTTTGTACGATTCGCCGAAATAATGAAGCAGAACTTTTCTCCGGCACGCCGATGATTCTGCATAAGCAACTGTTTCGAGCAATAATTGTTTTCCGATCTCCTGTTCAGCGACCGGTTTTCCCTTCATGAATTTTTCTAATTTCTGAATATCGTCGTAGCTGTAGAATGCAAGACATTGTCCTTCTCCACCGTCACGTCCTGCGCGGCCTGTTTCCTGGTAATATCCTTCAAGCGATTTGGGAACGTCATGATGAATTACAAAACGAACATCCGGTTTATCGATCCCCATTCCGAAAGCGATGGTGGCGACAATCACATCAATATCTTCCATCAGGAATTTGTCCTGCGTGCGTGCGCGCGTAGATGCGTCGAGTCCCGCGTGATAAGGAAGCGCTTTGATACCGTTCACCTGCAGCGTTTGCGCGAGCTCTTCTACTTTTTTTCTGCTCAGGCAATAAATGATTCCTGATTTTCCGGAATTCTTTTTTACGAATTTGATGATCTCTTTCACCACGTTGATCTTCGGACGCACTTCGTAATAAAGATTGGAACGATTGAAAGAAGATTTGAAAATAGCTGCGCCGGTCATCCCGAGATTTTTCAGAATGTCCTGCTGAACTTTAGGAGTAGCAGTTGCGGTAAGTGCAATGATAGGAACGGTACCTATTGCTTCGATGATAGCACGAAGTCGGCGATATTCCGGTCGGAAATCATGTCCCCATTCCGAAATGCAGTGCGCTTCATCGATCGCGAAAAAAGAAATTTTTATTTCACGAAGAAAAGTAATGTTCTCTTCTTTCGTCAATGATTCGGGCGCAACATAAAGCAATTTTGTTTTTCCACTCACAATATCTTTCCGCACTTTGATGATCTCTGCTTTGGTGAGCGATGAATTCATGAAGTGTGCGATGCCATCATCAGTTCCGAAATTACGGATCGCATCCACCTGGTTTTTCATGAGTGCAATGAGTGGAGAAACAATAATGGCTGTTCCTTCACTGATGAGCGCGGGCAATTGATAGCAAAGCGACTTTCCTCCGCCGGTGGGCATGATCACAAAAGTGTCCTTGCCTTCCAGCACGCTGTTGATTATTTCCTCTTGTTGTCCTTTGAATTTGCTGAACCCGAAATATTTCTTCAGATGCTCCGACAACGTAGCGCTCTCAGTATCGATCATTTTTAGACTCGTGTATTGGTGAAACGGGAGAATCACGCTTTGAAAGGCGCTTATAGTAAAGATATAATGAATTTTTCGTTCACTAACTATTCCCCCGACAGTTTTTTTCACTTTTCAATAAAATAACTTTTCACAGTTTTCAAAAAAAATTTTGAAGTGATCGCCGATTTTCTAAATTTGATTATCCAACAAACTTCCCATGTCAAAATTCTACCTGGCTTTCTTTATGATGTTGATACCCGTTTTTGTCGGGGCACAAACATCAAGTCCTGACGTTCTCGCAACCGGTGGAGGATTTGCAACCGGCGCAGGTTTCACCAATTCATTTACTGTAGGGCAGGGATCCATTACTCCGACTTATTCTGCCGGAACTTTTATTCTCACACAGGGATTTCAGCAACCCGTGGATTTTTCAACCGGAATTGTTCCTTTATATATGAATGATCAACTCGGAACATTTCCAAATCCTAACAACGGACAATTCTTTGTTGAATATAATCTGGAAAATAATTCCGACGTTATCATAGAAGCTTTTAATAATGTCGGACAATTGGTTTACTCAAATACAAATTCACAAACAAGCGGACACCAGGTTCAACAAATAGATCTTTCCGCTCAACCAAATGAAATTTATTTTATTCGTTGTACCATCTCTTGCGGTGCAAACATTACAATTCATACTTCCACGATCACTTTATCCCACTAGCCATGAAAAAAATAATTACTCTGACCCTTCTCCTATTTGCAACTGCTGCATTCGCACAAGCACCTCAAGCGGTCAATTACCAGGGCATCGCACGTGATGGCGCAGGAAACGCGATCACCAACCAATTACTCGGCCTCGAACTAACGATACATCAGGGTTCAACTACCGGTACGATCGTTTACCAGGAAACTTTTTCTCCAACAAGTAATCAATTCGGTTTGTATTCTGTACAAATGGGAATGGGAACTCCTGTAAGCGGAATATTTTCTTCCATCAATTGGGCGAATGGTCCTTACTTTCTCGAAGTAGGAATGGATATTTCAGGTGGAAATAGTTACGTTTCCGCAGGTACCACACAACTCATTTCTGTTCCTTACGCGTTGTATGCTCAAACATCAGGAAGTTCTACTCCGGGTCCAACGGGACCAACTGGTCCTGCTGGTGCAAATGGTGCAACAGGACCGACCGGTGCCGCTGGTGCAAATGGAGCAACAGGGCCAACTGGTGCTGCCGGAGCAACTGGAACAACTGGATTAACTGGACCAACCGGTGCTGTTGGTGCAACTGGTGTTGCTGGACCAACTGGTGCCGCTGGTGCAAATGGAGCAACAGGACCGACTGGTTCTACTGGTGCAAACGGTGCAACGGGATCAACTGGAAATACAGGTGCTGCTGGTGCAACAGGACCAACTGGGGCTAATGGTGCTGCCGGTGTAACTGGACCGACTGGTGCTGTTGGTGCAACGGGTGCTGTTGGTGCGACTGGTGCAGTTGGCGCAACGGGACCAACCGGACCTGCAGGTGCCACTGGTGCAACAGGACCGCAGAGTGATCACGGAGAACTACGATTTACTGCGAATGGAACGTTCACTGTTCCGTCCGGAGTAACTACTGTTTGGGTGAGCATGTGTGGTGGAGGTGGCGGTGGTTCGAGTGGAGATGGAACTTATACCGGTGGTGGTGGTGGTGGTGGTGCCGCAGTAATTGCTGAACAATTTACAGTTGTTCCTTTATCTACTATTGCAATTACAGTTGGTGCTGGTGGGACAGGAAGTGCTCCTGGTCCTCCGAGAATGGCGGGCAACAATGGTGGAGCAAGTTCTTTTGGAATATTTCTCACCTGTAATGGAGGTGGTGGCGCAAATGCAGCTGGTGGTCCGGGTACAAGTGGTGGAGCAGGAGGAGCACAAGGATCTTACGCATTGAATTTCGGAGGATCAGGAAGTGGCGGAGGAACTATTTTCGGCGCCGGTGGAAATTCACCGAATTTCGGAGCAAGCAATGGCGCTGGATACGGAGCCGGTGGCGCCGGTGGTTACCTCGGTGGAAACGGAGGTGGATCAGGTTCACCGGGATTTGTACTTGTGCAATGGTAGAATGATTTTTTTCTGGTTGCAGAAGTTCAACGGAAAATATTTCTGCTTGAAAGTGTGAATATTATTCATCTACTTTTGAGAGGGAATACAGCATGTGTTTCCTCTTTTTGATTTATGAAAATTGCTGCGATTGTTCCTGCATACAATGAATCACATTCGATCAGGAATGTGGTGGAAGAATTATTAGCTGCTGCCATGAAAGATCATTTTCAGTTGACAGTAGTTGTAGTGAATGATTGTTCTACTGATGAAACTGGAAATATTATTGATCATCTTCCCTGTGTAGCGTTGCACCTTCCGGTTAATCTTGGAATCGGAGGCGCAGTACAGACCGGTTTTCGTTTTGCTTTTGAGAATGATTTTGATTTTGCAGTACAGATAGACGGCGACGGGCAACATCCGGCAAGTGCATTGAATGAAATGATACACGCGTCGCACAAAAATAAATGGGATGTAACTATCGGTTCCCGTTTCATTACCGGAGAAGGGTTTCAATCTTCTTCGTTGCGCAGAGCAGGCATTGGATATTTCAGCCGGTTGAACAAACTTCTTACCGGAAAAAAAATTTTTGATACTACTTCAGGCCTTCGTCTCCTCAACCGCAGAGCGCTTTCCGTCGTATATGAATATTATCCCGATGAATATCCCGAGCCGGAAGCACTCGTTCTTTACAGCAAAAACAAACTTTCCATTGGAGAAGTTCCTGTGCACATGCGCGAGCGACAGGGCGGAGTTTCTTCCATCAATTCGGTGCGCGCGCTTTATTACATGTGGAAAGTTTCGCTTGGATGTTTTTTCACCGGTATCAGAAAATGAACCTTCTTTATTACGAACGGTGAAAATCATTGATGAAATGAGCGGCAGGGATGTTTTCCTGACGTGTTAAAACCAGGATTAGAAACGCGAACTTCAATGCGTGTCAAAACATATTTTTTAACTTTACAAAAACATTATTGACGTGAAAAAATATTTTTTATTGATCGCTTTCCTCTTGGGATTACTGGCTATGATCCCGGCATGTAAACACGATCCTATTCTTCCCTCGCAGCAAGTGAGTTTCGAAAATGATATTCGTCCCATTATTCGCGGAAGTTGCCAGCACAACGGATGTCATGATACTTTATCAACAACAGCAAAACCGATCGACTCTTACAATGATATGATGACCGGCGAGCGCATTGTTGCCGGGAAACCGCACAAGAGTGATTTGTACAACAGGGTTTCGGGAGCTTCCGATGATAAAATGCCGAAGGATTCTTATCCTGCGTTGACGGATACACAAATTCGTTTTCTATATGTCTGGATCGCGCAAGGCGCACAAAATAACTAAGCATGAAAAAATATTTTGCCATTTCTTTGATCGCTGCACTTTTCATTGCAGGATGTTATTATGATAAAAAAGATGACATCTATCCTGCAGGAAGTATTTTCACTCCGTGCGATACTACTTCACATCCTTCCTATTCGCGGAACATTGCTCCTCTGATGCAGAATTATTGTTTCAGTTGTCATTCCGGATCGCAACCTTCCAGCAATTACCGGCTCGATAACTATACCGATCTTAATGTGCAGGTGCAGAATGGAAATTTGAACGGATGTGTGAATCGTCTGCATGCTTTCAATCCCATGCCTCCCAGTTTTACTTTGGATTCCTGCAGGATGAATATGTTCAACCACTGGATTGCTGACGGCGCACCTAACAATTAAACATGCTATGAAAAAATTCCTGCTTTTTATTTTTGCGATTTCTTTCACCAGAATTTTTGCGCAGGTAGATGACCTGCAGCGACTGGCTGATAGTCTTGATGCGCTGAATAAGCCAACGAAAGAATATGTTCATTCTACCTTCAAAGGAACACGCGTCATAAATTTTCCTTCAGTGGAAACGGTGGGAAGAAATGCACTTGATTTCCGGATCCAGCATCGCTTTGGTGAATTCAACTCAGGCGCATACAACGCGTTCGGCCTCGACGGGGGCGCGTGCATTCGTCTCGCGCTCGATTACGGAATACGCGATTGGCTCAGCGTGGGAATTGGCCGTACTTCTATTGACAAACTTGCCGATGCTTCAGTGAAAGTGAAGATCCTGAAACAAACAACCGATAATAAAATGCCGGTTACACTCACGTGGATGTCGGGATTCAATTATACTTTTCTCAAAGATCCGAACAAGGATGCAACCGGCGTGGATAAATATAAATACTGGGTGGACCGCATTTCTTATTCGAGCGTGATCACACTCGGAAGAAAATTCTCCACGCGTTTTTCTCTGGAGATTCATGGATTCTGGATCCATTATAATATTGTCGATAATTTTAATGACCTGAATGACATGTTCGCCGTTGGAATTTCAGGAAGATACAAAGTCACCAAGCACATGGCGATCACTTTCGAATATGCAAAACGTTTGAATCGCTACAGTGATTTATTCGATCAGTACTATGATCCGCTCGGCATCGGCATTGACCTTGAAACCGGCGGGCACGTTTTTCAAATGCATTTTACCAATCAGTTCGGCATGAACGAAGTCCAGTATATTCCTTACACTTCGAGCAACTGGTTTAAAATGGGAATCCGCCTCGGCTTCAATATTTCGCGTGTGTTCCAGTTGGGTCACAGCGGAGGAAACGGCTGGTAGGTTTTGGGTTATGAGAAAAACTCAAAACCCACAACACATTGCTCGTTATCATTTATTTTGGAGCCAACAATTTTTCTGCTACTAATTTATCTATTGGAAAAGTAAAATTCTCCGGCGAAATATTTTTCATTTCTATCCAGCGGAATAGCTGCGCACCTTCTTCTTCCTTTTCAAAATCAAAAACTTTTTTGGCCACTTTTATTTTTTCAGGATGCGGCAGTTTCACTTTGTAATAAACGCTGATGAGCTGATCATCGGAATGAAATGCTGAGGCGATAAAAAAATCTGTTGTATAAAAATGTTCGGCTGAAAGTGGTTCCTGCTGCAATTCTTCACGACATTCTCTTCGCACCGCATCCATCAATCCTTCCCCCCACTCCAAACCTCCGCCGGGAAATTTGGTCATCTTTTTTCCGAAACGGATCTCATCGGTCAAGAGAATTTTTTTTTTATGAATAATGAGTGCGTAGGCACGGAGGTTGAATCTTTTCATTTTTCAAATGGTAAAAAAGAACTGAAGAAATTGAAAATGGAAGAATATTAAATGAACTTTTTTAGGTTCTTCCTTCTTCTATACTCGCATTCTTCCATTCCGTATTATTCTACCGGTAGCTTCATTTCAGAATTGATTCTTGTCACAGGATACCGATCGTGTGTTTTTTCTTTGTAGGGCGAATTCTGGTAAATTAAATTGAGTTGCGCCCAGTGTTCGCCGGCAAATGACGGATCCTTCATTTTATCATCAAACTTCTTTTTAAGAACCGGGTCTGTTTTCAAAAGTGAATCTGCTTTTTCTTCCCACACATAATCGCTGAACCATTCTTTCTGCTGGAGAATTCCATCGAAAAAATTCCAGCAGAAATAACTGTCGTCGCATTGCGGTTCAAGTACAGTTACAAGATATGCGTTTGAATTCTGATCCGCTCGTATCACATAATCTCCTTTGTAATATTTTACCTGCTGCGTATCGAGCGCGATCTGCACACCCGAATGAAGATAATGTGATTCATACGGATTCTTTCCAGTCTTCATATCGCCGATGTAATAACAATTCACCGTGATCGTCGTATCTTTTTTCAGCTTTTTCATTTTCACTCCATTCCATTTCAAACGATCAATGACCTCTTTCCATGCCTGCGGAATTACATAGTAAACCGGAACGTCGATCATCACTAAAGGAGAAAACGATTTGTAATACTTAATATTTTTCGCGAACGGAGACTGCTCATCATAATACATCACTTGTCCGTTTGAAAAATCCGACAGACGCATCTTCGCTTCAAATCCATGAAATTCAAGGTCGGAAAATGTGTTTGTGTCGAGAACAAGATTAAGGCCGAAACTTTTTTGTTTCGAAGTTTCAAGATCGGCCTTCTGATGAGCGGCAATTATCTTTTGCGCATCAACAGAAACTTTCTTCACAAATATTTTAAGGAGATCGTAAGTAGCAATGACACGCGAATTATAATTTTTGAGCATGTGTGTTTCGGTTACGTAACCGATACAATTGAAAAGCCCGGTGTAACCTGTAGAAAAACGCGGCGTTTCCAGGAAAGCAGAAATTCCTTTTTCATCCGGAAAATTTCCGACTTCATTCACATACGGACACATGTCATTTTTCAGCGCGTGCATCTGCGCGTAAAGAAATGGGGTCATATCATTTTCCATATAGGAACCAATCGCAGGATGAAGTTTTGCCGACGTGGCGATCAGCGTCATTGTGTATTGATAATCGGCGCCGTCGGAAACGTGTGTGTCCACAAAAACATCGGGCTTCCATTGCTGAAATATTTTTTCGAGCGATCTGGTATTCTCTGCATCGCACTTAATGAAATCGCGGTTGAGATCGAGATTCTTTGCATTGCCGCGAAATCCATATTCATCGGGGCCGTTCTGGTTCGCGCGCGACGTACTCCCGCGATCCAGGCAACCATCCACGTTGTAAACAGGGATGATGAGTAAAATAATATTGGAAGGCAGACTATCGGGATGTTGAATGAAATAATCAGTGAGTTCCATTGAAGCATCAATTCCATCGGGTTCACCGGGATGAATTCCATTGTTGATCATCAGCACCGCTTTCTTTTTTTGTTTTGCAACAACAGGATCGAACGTCTGATCTTTTGAAATGATAAAAAGATGCAATGGTTTCCCTATGTCAGTTGTTCCCGCCTCCTTCAGCAAACACATATTACTTTTCAGATCGAACGTTTTGTAACGCGCAATGACCTGATCGTACGTTGCCGTAGAAGAATAATATTTTGTGAGTTGAGCGCTTGCTGCTCCACAGAAAAAAACAAGGAGAGTACTGAGAATTGTTTTCATCCTGCTAAAGTAGTTCCTTGCCGTAAATTTCCGAAACGGGTGCGAAACAATTCTTTCGATTTAAAAAAAATCTATTTACTCAAATACAAATTCCGCTCCGAATATATCTGGTGAAAATATTCATCGTGCAAATCTTCGATAAAATAGATTGACTCTCCTGTTGATTTCATTTCAGGGCCAAGTTCTTTCTGCACATCCGGGAATTTTTCATAGGAGAAAACCGGAATTTTTATTGCGTATCCTTTCTTCTTCGGATTGTATTTGAAATCTTTCACCTTCGCCCCGAGCATGATCTTCGCTGCATAATTTACGTAAGGTTCGTCGTACGCTTTTGCAATGAAAGGAACCGTACGCGATGCGCGTGGATTCGCTTCGATGATGTACACAATATCATTTTTGATCGCAAACTGAATGTTGAGCAATCCAACAGTATTCAGCGCGAGTGCAATTTTTCTGGTGTGCTCTTCGATCTGTTTCATCACACTTTCAGAAAGATCGAACGGAGGAAGAACTGCGTAAGAATCGCCGGAGTGAATTCCGGCCGGTTCTATGTGTTCCATGATACCAATGATGTAAACCTCTTTTCCATCGCAGATCGCATCAGCTTCCGCTTCAATTGCATTTTCCAGGAAATGATCGAGCAGAACTTTATTTCCCGGAATATCATTTAGCAATTTCACAACATGTTGCTCCAACTCCTGTTCATTGATCACGATCTTCATGCTTTGTCCGCCGAGTACATACGAAGGACGAACCAGCAATGGAAATCCGAGTTGACGCGCAAGATCGATCGCCTGGTCTGCATCTTCGATCACACCGAATTTCGGATAAGGAATATTGTTGTCTTTTAAAAGTGTGGAAAAACTTCCGCGGTCTTCTGCAAGATCAAGCGATTTGAAATCGGTGCCAATAATTTTTATTCCGTAACGGTCTAATTTCTCAGCGAGCTTCAGTGCAGTTTGTCCGCCGAGTTGTACGATCACTCCTTCCGGTTGCTCATGCAAAATGATCTCGTAAATATGTTCCCAGAAAACCGGTTCGAAATAAAGTTTGTCAGCAACATTGAAATCGGTAGAAACTGTTTCGGGATTGCAATTGATCATGATCGTTTCGTAACCCAATTCTTTCGCTGCAAGCACGCCGTGCACACAGGAATAATCGAATTCAATTCCCTGCCCGATGCGATTCGGCCCTGAACCGAGCACTACCACTTTTTTCTTATCGGAACGCACCGATTCATTTTCCGTTTCGAAAGTGGAATAGTAATACGGAGTTCTCGCTTCGAATTCCGCCGCACAGGTATCCACCAATTTGTAAACTCTTTTCATTCCGAATTCATCGCGGCGTTTTTTAAACACTTCGCTCTCGAGACATTTCAGCAAATGCGCGATCTGTCGGTCGGCATAACCTTTCTGTTTCGCTTCCCACATCAGGTCTTTCGGAATATCACCGATATTATATTTTTCAATTTCACGTTCCATCGCCACCATTTCTTCGATCTGGTTTAAAAACCACGGATCGATCTTCGTGAGTTTGTGAATGGTCTTCACCGAAATTCCCAGGCGAAGCGCATCATAGATCATGAACAAACGATTCCATGACGGACGTTCGAGCGCATTGAGCAATTCCTGCTGATTGGTAATTTCTTTTCCGTCGGCGCCCAAACCATTTCTTTTTATTTCCAACGATTGTGCTGCTTTCTGCAATGCTTCCTGGAAAGATCTTCCGATCGCCATCACTTCTCCCACTGATTTCATCTGGAAACCAAGTTCGCGATTCGCTCCTTTGAATTTGTCGAAATTCCAGCGCGGAATTTTCACGATCACATAATCAAGTGTCGGTTCAAAATAAGCAGAGGTACTTTGCGTGATCTGGTTCACCAGTTCATCGAGATGGTAACCGATGGCAAGTTTCGAAGCAATTTTAGCAATAGGATATCCGGTTGCTTTCGACGCGAGCGCAGAGGAGCGTGACACGCGCGGATTAATTTCGACCGCAATAATTTCTTCTTTTTCATCGGGACTCACCGCGAACTGAACGTTGCATCCGCCTGCGAAATTTCCAATGGAACGCATCATTTTTATTGCCATCGAACGCATGCGCTGAAAAGTAGTATCAGAAAGAGTCATCGCAGGCGCAACCGTGATCGAGTCGCCTGTATGCACGCCCATGGGATCGAAATTTTCGATGGAACAGATGATGCACACATTATCATTGGCGTCGCGTAATAATTCCAATTCAAATTCTTTCCATCCGAGTACCGCTTTATCGATGAGCACTTCGTGAATGGGAGAAGTCTGCAATCCGCGATTGAGTGCTTTGTCAAAATCTTCTTTGTTATACACTACAGATCCGCCGCTGCCACCGAGTGTGAAAGACGGGCGGATCACCAATGGAAAACCGAATTGCTGTGCGATCTCTTTTCCTTCGAGAAAAGATTTTGCAATGTGTGAAGGCGCCATGGCAACACCGATACTTTCCATTCTTGCGCGGAACATATCACGATCTTCCGTCACTTTGATAGCATCGATGTCAACACCGATCATCCGTACTTTATATTTTTTCCAGATGCCGAGCTCATCACATTTCAGCGCGAGATTCAATGCAGTTTGTCCGCCCATCGTTGGAAGTACCGCATCGATCTTATGTTTCTCAAGAATTTTTACAATGGATTGCGTGGTGAGCGGCAACAAATAAATATTATCGGCCGTCACTTTATCCGTCATGATCGTAGCCGGATTACTGTTGATGAGCGTTACCTCAATTCCTTCTTCGCGCAGCGCACGCGAGGACTGTGAGCCGGAGTAATCAAATTCGCAGGCCTGCCCGATGATGATGGGGCCGCTGCCGATGATGAGGACTGATTTTATGCTGTTGTCTTTTGGCATATCGATTGGAAAAACAGGATTAAAAATTTGCAGGACGAAAGTACTTTAGCATGATCGCCTTCACAATTTTCACACGATTGTGCTTTCAACATTTTGCGAACACTCCAAAAAAAATCCCCCTTAACGGAGGATATGCGGACAAAAAAAAGGCGCCAATTTAATGACACCTTTTCTTTATGAGTTGAAAAACCGCTCATTTATTATTTGTGGGTTTTTTCTGAAGACACTGTCAGTTTTTTACGGCCGCGTTTACGGCGTGATGCTACCACGCGACGCCCATTGGCAGAAGCCATGCGCTCACGGAAACCGTGTTTGTTTTTGCGTTTTCGTTTCGAAGGTTGGAACGTACGTTTCATTGTTCTTTTCTTTAATTGGTCTGCAAAGATAATGGAATATGGTAGTACACCAAATGCTTCCACAATTTTATACTTTCATTGGAATACAACCCTTTAAGAGGCATTATTTTCATTGGCGTAAAATAATCCCCTTCATTGGAACGACTCCCCGGAAGGAGCAATTTTCTATTGACTACTTTTGCCCAATAATTTCAACGCATGGCAGGACCCGGAGGCGGGCGATTCCGCTCACAAAACGGATCAAAGGACGAGTTACCCAAAGTAAAGATCTCGGGTAAAACACTTAGGCGGTTTTTCAGATTGTTCGGTTATATGACCGGACACCGCTGGAAATTCGCATTGGGAATGTTGTTCCTCGCACTCACGAGTTCGGTAGCGCTTATTTTTCCGCGACTGACCGGAAATCTTGTGCAGGCGAGTACCATTTCCATCGAAGCGATCAACCGCAACGGATATTATCTTCTTCTTCTTTTTATATGTCAGGCATTTTTCTCTTTCATGCGGGTCATGTTGTTCACCAATGTAACAGAACACATGCTCGCTAATCTCCGCAAAACAATTTACAGTCATCTCGTGCGAATGCCCATGGCTTTTTTCTCGCAGAAACGCGTTGGAGAATTAGTGAGCAGAACTACAGGGGACATTGCGCAGATCGGTGATACGTTCACGTTTGTGCTCGCAGAATTTCTACGGCAGTTCATCATCATCATCGGCGGAACAATTTCGCTGATCGTGATCTCTCCTAAACTCGCGATGTGGATGGTGGGAACACTCGCACTGATAGCCGTGGTTGCTGTTTTTTTCGGAAGACAGGTCCGGAAATTTTCGCGTCGTGCGCAGGACCAGGTGGCGGTGAGCACAACGATTCTTGATGAAACGATGATGGCGATCGCGAGTGTGAAATCGTATGTGAATGAATTTTACGAGATAGCGCGTTACGGAAAAAGTACAGAAGCGATACGCGACATCAACATAAGAGCGGGAATTTTCAGGGCCGGATTTATTTCTTTCATCATCTTCTGCATTTTCGGATCGATAGTTTTTCTCGTGTGGAAAGCGCTGCAGTTCCAGCACGCCGGAGAAATTACACCGGGGCAATTGACCACCATTCTCATTTTCGCGGTTTTCATAGGCGCTTCTATTGGTGGAATTGCAGAACAATATTCACAAGTTCAGAAAGCGGTGGGCGCAACGGAACGTGTGCTTGACATTGTGGAAGAAGAGCCGGAAAAAATAAATCAGCGAACAGGACAGGCAAAACGCCTCGATGGAAAAGTGGAATTCAACAGTGTTCGGTTTTCTTATCCGTCGAGAAAAGATGTGGAAGTGCTGCAGAAAATTTCTTTCGAAGCAAAACCCGGCCAGACGATCGCTATTGTAGGCCCGAGTGGATCAGGAAAATCTACGATTGCACAATTGCTTTTGCGATTCTACGATCCGGAAAACGGAATTATTTCTTTCGACGGAAAAGATGCGCGTGATTTCGATCTCGCTGAATTGCGCGAGAATATGGCGATCGTTCCGCAGGATGTTCTGCTTTTCGGCGGAAGCATTCGGGAGAATATTGCTTATGGAAAACCAAATGCATCACAAAGTGAAATTGAGGAGGCGGCAAGAAAAGCCAATGCACTTGAATTCATTGATGGATTTCCGGAAAAATTCGGAACGGTGGTCGGCGATCGCGGCATTCAACTCTCGGGCGGGCAACGCCAGCGCATTGCGATAGCGCGCGCGGTGCTCAAAGATCCTTCTATTCTCATTCTTGATGAAGCAACAAGTTCGCTCGATTCGGAAAGTGAGCGCGTGGTGCAGGAAGCGCTCGATAAATTAATGGTAGGAAGAACTTCATTCGTGATCGCACATCGTCTTTCCACCATTCGTAATGCCGATAAAATTATCGTGATAGAAAAAGGGCGCGTGGTAGAAGCAGGAACGCATGATGAACTGATGCAGATCGAGAATGGACTTTACCGGAGCCTGAGCAGGTTGCAGTTTGCGAGTGTGAAGTGAGAATGGGTGAATGTGTAAATGTGCTGATGAATTTGAGGAAGTGAAATACCAGGAAAAAAGTTCAGGGGAAGTCACCGGAAAAATTTTATTGCACAGCGGGAATTACGCGTAGCCCTGACCACGCGCGTGCTCTGCTGCGCACGGGCAGGAACACAAAAATTTTGAAGCTCTGCAGTTGCGCTTCAAATCCCAACATCTCAAGAACAAGTAACCAATAACTCCTACTGCATTTATCGTATTCCAATTTTCCACACATTATTTTTTTATTTCCAGCGTTTGTAAACTGTACACCATTCCGTTTACTGAATTACCATTAGCAAATTACCCTGTATCTTTTTTACAAAACGCCATTATGAATTCAAAACCACCAGCCATGAAACGTATAGCCCTCCTCCCTGCCCTGCTTTTTGCCACAGGCATAAGCGCGCAACATTATGTACGCACGAAACACAACATCGGAATTTGCGCATCGTATAGTCCATTCGACAACACGGTTCAGCAATGGTCAACGCACGACATAAAAAACGGTTCTGCTTTCACGGCCGGAATTTGCCACGAGTGGAATGAAATTTTTTATCCGGAAATATTTTTTGTACAGCACAGCAGTTCTTTTCCGCTGAGCAACGAAGAGGGAACCGTGAATTATAAATGGAATGGTGTGGGTGCAGGAATACTCATGAAGCTCGACCTGTTTTCGATTGACAATCGCAAAAAAAACGGTTACTGCTTCGGAGGCATGATCAATTACGATCTCGGTTTTGATTACGTTCATGCGCTGCAACTTTCACCTTCGGAAAATAATTTTTCTAAACACGATGAGCTCGCGGCGAAAACGGGACTTGGCATGTACAGTGTGTGGGGAGGATCGTCGAAGAATCATGAAGCGTGGACGATTTACTGGGAAGCGTATTATCGTTACGGACTTACTCCGTTCATGAAAGAAGGCGGAGAAGATTTTTCACACGGTTCCTTCAACCTCGGTTTGCGCGTGATGCATTACAAGACGTACAAATTTTCCGATATGTGATCCACCAGGCGGCGCTGGATAAAGCGAATATTAAGCGATGAGTTATCTGTGATGTGCAATAAGATTTAGTTGGTGATTGGATGATGGCGGTTGCTAGTGTTTGATGTTTTGAGAGGAGAAATGCAGAAATTGCGACTGCACTCCGATGACTTGCATTATTTACTAAAGATTACAAGGGGCTTTATTGTGATTCAGTTTTATTGCTGGTGGTGATTGGTATATGTTTGCTGCGAACAAATTACCATTATGAAATCAAAAATCGTTTTATTCATTTTAATCACAGTGCTAGGATTAGCCTGTAATCAAGCTCAGCATATTTCAGAAGGCGAAAACAAAAGATCTTCAGTTGTTGAACCTAACATGCTTCTTCCTATCCCTATTAATTGTATTGGAGTAAAAAATATTTTGCCTACTCCGGATAACACCTATGTTTTTCACTCGACAATTATTGACAAGCCATTATCCTTCCCGCCTCGCTCTATTCAAAATGTAGTTTCAACGCTTGTTCTTCCGCAAACGATTTCTCGCGATACAGTTCCGCATCACGCAACTACAACTACACATACTGCATCTTCAGGAGATCCCGGCGAGGATGATTATGACGCCGCGAGGAAGGTCAATACTCTTGCTATAGTTGCCATCATCTTATCATTCTTTCTTTTTCCGCTCGGAATTATCCTCGCTCTAATTGCATTTATTATAGCAAAAAAAATAAAAGCGCGGCACTCGGTCTCTGAGAATTACAAAGGGAAAGAAGAAGTGGAATCAACTTTGCGAATTTGCAAGGGAATCTTCATTGGATTCTCCATTTTAATACCTCTCTCTTTTATTGCATATCTATTGACCGCGCGGGCGATTAATAACGCCTGTTACATCGCTACGATGGTTTACAAAAGTTACGACGCACCGGAAGTTTTGGTCTTGCGGAAATTCCGCGATGAGAAACTGAAACCCTATTTTCTTGGAAGACTTTTCATTGCGATCTATTACTCCACTTCACCAGTCTTCGTGCGTATGTTCAGAAATAACGTGCGTGTGAATAATGCGTGCCGGTGGATGCTGGATAAATTGGTGGAGAGATTAAGGAGGAAAGATTCTGTTCTTAAATTTTCAAATAAATAATTTCACATGAAAAGCAAAATATCTATTCTGATTCTATATATGATACTGATTCACGCGGCAACTTTCGCGCAAGTCAGCAACTCAGATGATATCCAGCTAAGCCGATTCTCAGTCGGTCTTGGAATTTCTCACGGCCGCACGACAGATCAAGGTCCGGGATGGGGTGGTTGTATTGATGCCAATTATTTTCTGGGAAACAAATTCAGTATAGGAGTGAGGTCAATACTGCTTGCAGGGCGTAGCTATTCCTCCGTAGGTGATGCAAAGGACTCGGCAGGAAATGTGGCAGGGCAAGAATTTTATTCTTATAAGGGAAGCAGTATTATGAATTTCGGCGTTGTTTCTTCTTATTATGTTCTTGGTAAAAATTGCGACAGCAAAGGCGGAGCTTTTCTTTCGTTAGGAGTTGGTTATTTCAGTTACCACGATGTTTTTGCTATTGATATTACCGGAACAAGTACTTATGGAAGCGGTACGGTTTCAACAGCACATGAAACAAAGGGACTGGGGTTACTTTTTTCCGCCGGGCTTGATCATAGACTCGGAATCGGGAGAATATTTCTTGATGTGCCTCTGGAAATCGGATTTGCCGGAAAAATTTCAGAAGTGGACACTATGACTGGCAATGTTAGAAATATCGGTATTGGGAATTCTTCTTCCGAACGTTCGATCGGCATCGCAGATTTTATTTTTTTCAATGAAACAGTGGTGACATCTTTTAATCTCGGCTATAAAATATATTTTCAATGAAAACAAAACTCACACTCTTCGCGATTTTTATTTCCCTCTCCGTTTTTTCGCAAGCGCCGAATTGGGCGTGGGCGAAAAGTGCGGGAGGAAATTCTTTCGATGGAGCCAATTCTATTTATGCTGACGGAACAGGAAATATTTACGTTGCGGGCAATTTCATCAGCTCTTCAATAGTTTTTGGCTCAACGACTTTGACAAACACATGGAATGGTCAAATGTTTCTGGTTAAATATGACGTTAATGGAAATGTTATATGGGCACAAAGTGCTTCTGGAAGTAATGCCAACGGTGCACAATCAGTCAGCGGAGATCCTTCTGGCAATATTGTCGTGGCAGGATTTTTCTCGAGCTCAACTATTTCCTTTGGGTCGACAACGTTGACTAATCCCTTTCCAAATAATGCCGACATGTTCGTTGTAAAGTATGATAGTAATGGAAATCCACAATGGGCGACAAATTCTGGGGGCGATCCATACACTTATCCAAGTTCGGTTTGTGCTGACGCTTCTGGTAATGTTTTCGTGACTGGGAATTACTCCGGGGCGTACATAATATTTGATAGCGACACTTTGTTCAACAGTTATGCGGGTTCAAATGATATTTTCATAGAAAAATATAGCACTAATGGTATCCCCTCGTGGTCTCTTACCGCAGGAGGTGGTTCAGATGATAATTCCTCCGCCATTTTTACTGATGATTCTGGATATGTATACTTGACTGGAAGTTTTACGTCTTCAATTACTTTCGGTTCAATAACACTTAATACCACAGGAAATCACGATATTTTTTTGGTCAAGTTTGACGGGGCTGGAAACGTCATTTGGGCGCGGAGTGCCGGAGGACAGAATTATGATAACGATGTTTCAACTTGTGGTCAGGCAGATCAAAAAGGTAATGTTTTTATAGCTGGGTATTTTTCATCAGATACTTTAATTCTGGGGCTCGATACTTTGATTAATTCATCCATGAATATCAATGATATGTTTATAGCAAAATATTCAGCCACTGGAAATCTTGTTTGGGCAAGAAGTGCTGGAGGTATTATGACAGAAATGGCTTACGCACTGACAACTGACTCGGTGGGAAACGCTTTCGCAGGAGGTGTCTTTTCGAGTTCAAATTTGATTTTTGGATTCGATACTCTTGTATATAGTGGAGGAGTTTCAGATATATTTCTGGCTAAATACGACACCGTTGGAAATGTTATTTGGGCGAAATCCGTCGGCGGGAGTATGGCAGATTTTGTTACGGGAGCAGCAAAGGATCAATCTGAAAATATTTATTTAGCGGGGTGGTACGATAGTCCGACTTTAGCTTTTGGATCAACAACGCTGACTAATATTGATAATACTGGATCATCTCACGATATGTTTATTTCCAAAATTGATAATCTCGGGGTAGGGATTAATCAAATCAACTTCTCAAAAGAAAATCTTAATTATGCTCCCAACCCTTCCTCCGGAATCTTCACCATCAAAGCTGAAAATAATTTCTCCGGAACTATTTCCATCACCAACATCCTGGGAGAAATAATCTATCAAACACAAATTCAAAATTCCAATTCAGAGATCGACTTGAGTTCCGAGCCGGATGGAATTTATTTTGTGAATGTGAAAAACGAAAAGGAATCATTCACGCAAAAAATAATCATTCAAAAATAAATTATCATGAAAAAATATTTTACACTCTTCGCGATTCTTACTTCACTCTCCGTTTTTTCTCAAGCCCCGAATTGGGCGTGGGCGAAAAGTGCGGGAGGGTCATGGAACGGAAGAGATGATTATGGAAAAAGCATCTGCTCAGATTTAAATGGAAACGTATTCGTTACCGGATATTTTTTCTCTGCAAAGATCTATTTAGATAACGACTCATTGACAAATGTTGATAATACAGGTAACACGTGCGATATTTTTATTGCTAAATATGATTCTTCAGGAAATATCCTGTGGGTAAAAAGTATAGGCGGTACAGATTGGGACGAAAGTTTGTGTATAGCAATTGATTTGAATGGAAATGTATTATTGACTGGTCAATTTTGGAGCCCAATTATCATTTTTGACAATGACACATTAACAAATACAAATGGACCTAACAGTTCAGATGTTTTTATTGCAAAATATGATGCTTCCGGAAATGTAATATGGGCGAAAAGTGCGGGAGGAATTAGTTCGGATTTGTCGTACAGTATTAGCACGGATTCAAACGGAAATATTTTTATTACTGGCAGTTTTTATAGCTCAACTATTGCCTTTGGCGCAATCACGTTATCGAATGCTGATATTACCGGTAATACATATGATTTTTTTGTAGCAGGATATGATGCCTTCGGAAATGTAATATGGGCTACAAGTGCTGGTGGCATTTCCTCTGATGCAGGGGCAAGCATTAGCACTGATGCAAGTGGAAATATATTTGTTACAGGTTTTTTTGGAAGTTCCACAATCACGTTTGGAAATATAACTTTAACCAATCCCGGCAACCATGATTTTTTTGTTACCAAATATTCTCCGTCAGGAACTGTGATTTGGGCGAATAATGCAGGAGGAAACACAGTTAATGGAGGTAACAGCATCAGTACCGATGCAAGTGGAAATGTCTTTGTAACTGGACTTTTTGGTAGCGGGACAATTAATTTTGGCAATACTTCTCTAACCAATAGTGCAAATTGTTTTTCAGGATGTGATGACGTTTTTATTACAAAATATGATGTTTCGGGTAATGTACTTTGGTCTAAAAGTGCGTATGGAAATTTTGAGGATATCGGTTATGGCATCAGCACCGATGCATGTGCAAATGTTTTTATCACAGGATCTTTTAGTAGCCCCGTAATTTTTTTTGGAAGTGACTCCTTAACTAAAGGGCCATTGGGTTCAGATATCTTCGTTGCAAAATATAATTCTTCAGGAAATTTAGTTTGGGCAAAAGGTGAGGGAGGATCAGGAGGATCGGGAGAAGGCATCTCAATCAATGTTGGAACTAGTGGGAGTGTATACACTACTGGAAATTTTATTGGTCAACTGATTTTTTACAATGACACCCTGAATGCTTGGAGTGGTAATGATATTTTCACATCAAAAATAAATTCTTATTTAACTGCAAATATTATTTCCGTCAATATGGACTGCGGAAACGGACCTTGCAATGGGTCTGTAAATGCAAATGTTGCTTATGGAGCTCCACCTTACACTTATTTATGGAGCGACGGACAAACAACACAAACCGCCACCGGACTTTGCGCAGGAACTTATTCTGTAATTATTGTCGATGCGGTAAATGATTCTACAACGGCTTCTATAGCAATTACAAATAATCCTTTGCCTACTGTTTCCTATAATCAAATCACAACAAACATGTGTGTGAACTGGGGCGCGCAAACATTGAGTGCAGGCATACCCGCAGGAGGAATTTATTCCGGAACTGCTGTTTCGGGAAATACATTTAATCCTTCCGTTGCAGGCCCTGGAACTTTTCAGATCATCTACACTTATACTTCTTCTAACGGCTGCACAAATTCAGACACTTCTTTCGTCATTGTAAGTCTTTGTTCAGGTATTCAAACGCAGGATGAAAATTCAGAATTTGTAATTTCTCCAAATCCTTCTTCGGGAAAATTTACGGTACAATCCGAGAACAATTTTTCACCGAAAGAAATTTCCATCACCAACGTTCTCGGAGAAATAATTTACAGCAGTGCAACTGACAACCGGCAACTCACAACTGATATTGACTTGAGTTCTCAGCCAGATGGAATTTATTTTGTGAATGTGAAAAACGAAAAGGAATCATTCACGCAAAAAATAATCATTCAAAAATAAATTGTCATGAAAAAATATTTTACCCTCTTTGCAATTTTCATTTCGCTCTCCGCTTTTTCTCAATCGCCAAATTGGGCGTGGGCGAGAAGTGCGGGAGAACAAATTGTTTTGAATTAAAAAAATAATCAATTAAAAAAAATACAATGAAAACAAAAAAATATTCATTCGCCATCCTCCTTCCTTTGTGCATTTCTTGTTTTGGATTTAAGAACGAATTGCAGTCCCAGAACACCTGGATACAAAAAGCGACTTACGGCGGCACGGGAAGATACACCGCAGTTGGTTTTTCCATCGGAACAAAAGGATACATTGGAACAGGATCGCCTGATGGAGGATTTGCTTATGTTGATTTCTGGGAGTACGACCCGGTATCAGATACATGGATGCAAAAAGCGAACTATGGAGGAGGCGGAAGATTTGATGCCGTCGGATTTTCTATCGGAACAAAAGGATATGTAGGAACCGGAACAACTAATGCAGGAAATGCATTGCAGGATTTTTGGTCATGGAACCAACTTACGAATACCTGGTCTCCTGTTGCAAGTTTGATCGGAGCAGGACGCAGACTCGGCGTTGGTTTTTCAATCGGAAACAAAGGATATGTTTCAATGGGAACAAATGCCGGCCTTAATTCATTTTACAATGATCTCTGGGAATATGATCCTACAGCAGATACCATTGGAGGGCTTCCATGGAATCAAAAGGCAAGTTTTCCAGGAGCAGGAAGAGCGGGTGCAATTTGTTTTACAATCGGAACAAAAGCTTACGTTGGAACTGGTACTACATGGAGTACAACGTTCAGTGACTTTAAAGAATATAATCAGGTCACTGATACCTGGACTGCAAAAGCAAATTATGCCGGTGGTCCTATTTACGCAGCTGTTGGATTTTCAATTAATAATAGAGGATATGTTGCAACAGGTTTCCCCGGCCCCTCGCAGGATTTGCGCGAATATGATCCTGCGACTGATGTCTGGAATCAAAGAACAAATTTCGGAGGAGTGGCGCGCGTTTACCCGGTTGCTTTTACGATCAATGGAAATGGATACGTAGGAACCGGTTTTAATCCGAGCACTGCATACCGGGACTTCTGGGAATATATACCACTCGATGTAAGCGTTGAAGAACAAAATGCAATTTCAGAAGCAAGCATTTACCCATCAGTTTCTGACGGACACATTTTTATTAAAACGAAGATCAGAAGATCTGCACTACGTATTTACAACATGAACGGAGACCTTCTTTTTGAAACAAACATTGAATCCTGTTCAGAAGATGCTGACCTTACATTTCTGAGTAACGGAATTTATCTGGCAAGATTAAATTCAATGGAAAATGAAAGTGAATTCACAACACAAAAATTAATTATTGCACATTGATCGAACACGAATAAATTTTCTGAAAAAAACAAGTCATGAAAAAAACAATTCTTCTCGTGGGTACAGTTCTTCTGTTCACATTATCCATGCGATCACAATCTCCGGTATGGCAGTGGGCAAACACATTCAACGGAATTGATTACAACGGTAGCATGGGATCTGCTGTTGTCTCAGATTCGATCGGGAACACTTATGTTACTGGAACGCTTAGCAGCGATTCGGTAATCATGAACAGTACTATTCTGCCCGATGCCGGAGTTTTCATTGCGAAATATGATTCTTCAGGTGCCATCCTCTGGGGAAAAGGAGCAAGAAAAGGTTTCGCATCAGGACAGGGAATTGCAATTGATGCATCAGGAAATAGTTTTATATCCGGGTATTTCAATTCTGACACATTAATACTTGGCGCCGATACCATGATCCGCCAGCAGGGTTCCGGCGCGGAATTATTCATCGCGAAATTCGATAATTCCGGAAATGAAATATGGGCAAAACATTTTGGAGGGGATGGAAACGATCAGGCCAATAGAATAACCTGCACACGAACCGGAAATATTTTTATTACGGGATTTTTCAGCAGCAGAAAACTCATTATTGGAGCAGACACGCTGATTAATCGCGACACTACCGGATCGTCACTCGATTGCTTAATTGCAGGGTTCAGTCAAACTGGAAATTCTTTATGGGCAAGATCCGCAGGTGGAACCAATATTGACGAAGCTATTTCTATCTGTACAGATGCGAACAACTTCATCTGGATAACCGGAGCATTTTACAGTTCATCCGTTTCTTTCGATACTATTTCTATATCTAACTATTCTTCAACATTCGGCGGAGATATTTTTGTAGCGAAATACAACACCAATGGAAATTTATTATTGGTAAAGAATTTTTCAAGCGATAATTACTCCAATGATGCAAGTATTGCCATCGCTTCAGATGCAATGGGAAATGTTTTCATTACAGGAGAATTTTCCGGCGATACGCTCCGGTTAGGAAGTTTAATCGCTCTGAATTCTGCACCCTGCTCCGGCACTTTTGACCTTTTCTTTTGTAAAATTGATTCTGCGGGAAATCCATTGTGGGTTCGAACCGGTATCGGTACTTCGGCTCCTTGCGCCGGAAGTGATGAATTCGGATCCGGAATAAGTGTTGACTTAACTGGCGCAGTTTACACAACCGGAGAATACGAAGGGTATAATATTACATTCGGTTCTACAGTTTTACCGAATACCAATCCCGGCAGCAGCGATCTTTTTGTCGTAAAGTATGACAGCTCCGGAAATTTTATTTACGGAATGAGCGCTGTTTCTTCTAATAACGAATACCCGGCTGCAATTGCGGCACGCACCGCGAACGAATGTTTCGTTACCGGTTATTTTGGCGGGGCTACCATCTCATTCGGAAATAATACTCTCATTAATTCATGCGTTTTTCCCAATAGCGCAGATTTTTTTCTTACCAAACTCCGTAGCGATACCACTACGCTCGGAATAGAAACAATACCGGAGTTTTCTTTTCATATTTCTCCAAATCCTTCTTCAGGAAAATTTTCTTTACAATTCGAAAATAATTTTTCCGGAATAATTTGCATCACCAACATCCTCGGAGAAATAATTTATCAAACTGAAATAAATAATTCGAACCAGGAAATTGACTTAAGTTCTCAACCCGATGGAATTTATTTTGTGAATGTGAAAGCGAAAGTAGAATCGTTCACACAGAAAATAATCATTCAAAAATAAATTGCAATGAGTAAATATTCCGCCTCACTTCTTTTTTTGTTTTTTATTTCCATCATACTCTCAGCTCAGGGAACATGGGTGCAAAAAGCAACATTTACAGGCAACGGAAAAACTTCCGCAACCGGATTCTCCATAGGAAATAAAGGATATGTCGGCACGGGACAGGACATGACGAATTCCGGAACAAATGATTTCTGGGAATATGATTCTGATAGCGATACATGGATGCAAAAAGCAAATTTTGGTGGTGGTGCAAGAACTCAAGCTGTTGGATTTTCTATTGGTGGAAATGGTTATATCGGAACAGGAGAAGATCCGACAAGTGCTATTTTTTATCAGGATTTCTGGGAGTATGATCCGATTACCAATGTATGGACGCCTAAGGCATACTTCGGAGGAATAGCCAGGTGCCAGGCTGTTGGTTTTTCTATTGGTAATAAAGGGTACATCGGAACGGGCTCAGGCATGATCTTTCCTTTAAGTGATTTCTGGGAATATGATCCATTGACGGATGCATGGACTCAAAAAGCAAATTACGGTGGAGGAGGAATTTCTTCCGCTTGTGGATTTTCCGTCCTTGATAAAGGATATATCGGAACAGGACAAAACGGTCCCGGTTTTTTTGTGCAGGATTTTTGGCAATATGATCCAGCAACCAATGTGTGGACTCAAAAAACAAATTTTCCCGGTGTCGCAAGAGTTCTGGCAACCGGATTTTCACTCGGAAATAAGGGCTATTTGGGTTGTGGTGGAGATTACGCCGGTATTAACCGTAGTGATTTCTGGCAATATGATCCAGTTTTAAATAACTGGACTCAAAGAGCAAATTTCGGAGGCAATGGACGTGTAGCTGCGGTTGGGTTTTCAATCGATTGCAGTGGATACATTACAACAGGATTGAACGGTTCGAATCAATTTGCAAATAGTCAATGGGAATTTTCTTTCCCTATAATTTCAATAAGCATAACTGGTGATACACTCATTTATTCAGGAGACACCACTCAACTCACTGCGACAGGTTCCGGAACTTTCCAATGGAATCCTTCCACGGGATTGAGTTGCGACACCTGCATGAATCCGATCGCCGGCCCAACACAAACGACCACTTACACACTTACGGTAACAAATCCAACTGGTTGTTCCTTTTCAGATTCAATTACTATAACGGTTTTGCCGATCCTTGTAACGCCAACTGCATTTTTTATTCCTACAGTTTTATTTGGAGATGGTTCATTTGAAATTTCCGGACTTGAACCTAATTCAGCTCTTGAAATTTTTGATGAAAGAGGAAGATTGATTTTCAAAACATCAGACTACCAGAATGATTTTTATTCAGCAGGTGTTGCGATGGAAATTTATTTCATTAGGTTCACAAGGCCCAATGGAGAAACGATCAAACAGAAATTGTGCATTGTAAAATGAAACTGTAATTCAAAAATAAATTCGAATGAAAGCAAAACTACTTAGTTTCCTATCTGGATTTTTATTTTCCTCAAGCATTCTAAATGCACAATGGCAACAATCCAATGGCCCATATGACGGAACGATCAGTTCTATTGCAGCAAGCGGAACAAATATTTTTGCGGGAACTTATTATGGTGGCGTGTTTTTGTCAAGGGATTCAGGAAGCAGTTGGGCGTGCGTGAATAATAATGCTTTTAACTACTTCACAAGGGTAAAAGCATTGGCAGTAAGCGGAACAAATACTTTCGCAGGAACGCAAGCTGGAGTTCTTTTATCAACTGATACTGGAAATAGTTGGACGCCCGTCAACACTGGATTGACCTATAACGATATCAATTCATTGATGATTATCGACACAAATATTTTTGCAGGAACAAATAGCGGCGGAGTATTTTTATCCACCAACAATGGAAACTCATGGACTGCGGTCAACAATGGGCTTGGTTATATTACTGTAACATCATTGGACACAATCGGAACAACAATTTTTGCAGGAACGCAGAATGGTGTTTTTAAGTCAACCAATAATGGAAACAATTGGATAGCAGTCAATAATGGTCTCACCTTCACGTTTGTTAATTCATTAACGATAAGCGGAACAAATATTTTTGCTGGAACTGCAGGTGGAGGCATCTTTTTATCTACCAACAACGGAGGATTGTGGACGGCGATCAATAATGGTGTGACAGATTTAAATATCTCATCATTTACAACAATCGGAACAAATATTTTTGCAGGCACTTGGACTGGCGGAATATTTTTATCAAGTGATACCGGAAGCAATTGGAGTTCCATCAATAATGGTTTGAGTGATACGACCATATTGTCATTGGCTACTTGTGGAACAAATCTTTTTGCGGGAACATTTGGAGATGGCATTTTTTTATCAAGTGACACTGGCAGCAATTGGACGGCCTCTAACAATGGTTTGGCAAATACGTTGATTTCCGCATTGGCAGTATACGGAACAAATATTTTTGCTGGCGATTATGGTCCAGCTGGTGTTTTTTTATCTGGCAACAATGGAGGAAGTTGGAATGCGACAAATAACGGAATGACAAATGGAGGTATTTATTCATTTGCCTCGGATGGAACAAATCTTTTTGCGGGTACTGGAGGTGGCGTATATTTATCCACTAACAATGGAGGCAATTGGACAGCAATCAATAATGGCTTAACGTATACTGACGTTCATGCACTTGCTATAAGCGGATCAAATATTTTTGCCGGAACTTGGGCTGGCGGCGTATTTTTATCAACCAACAATGGCAATAGCTGGACAGCTGTCAATAATGGTTTGGGGTCTTATATTCCCATAAGTGCCTTGGCAATAATTGGACAAAATATTTTTGCCGCTAAAGATGGAACGGGTGAAGGCGTGTATCGTTCAACAAACAACGGAGGATCATGGACACAAGTATTTGTTTCACAAAACAATCCAGTTACTTCATTTGCTGTAATCGGTACAACTATTTTTGCCGGAATGGCATACGGAAATGGTGGAGTAGTTATGTCAACGAATAATGGTGTTAGTTGGACAGCAGTTAATAATGGTTTGACAAATACTTATGTTATGACTTTAGTGACAGACGGAACAAATCTTTATGCTGGTACTTGGGGCGGTGGAGTGTTTGTGTCAACTAATAATGGAAACAGTTGGGCTCCCATGAATAATGGTTTGGCGAATACTTATGTTTGGTCATTGGCATTAAGCGCAACTGATATTTATGCAGGAACTGAAAGTAATGGTGTGTGGAAACAATCATTATTTACTGCAAATATTATTCCTGCAAATATGAATTGCGGAAATGGTCCTTGCAATGGAACCGCAACAGTAAATGCATCTTATGGAACTCCACCATATTCTTACTTGTGGAGCGATGGTCAAACGGCCCAAACTGCATCAGGGCTTTGCGCAGGAACTTATTCAGTTACAGTAATAGATTCTCTAAATGATTCAACAACTGCAACAGTAACAATTACAAATAATCCTCTTCCAACTGTTTCTTATAATCAAGTCACCACAAACATGTGCGTGAACTGGGGTGCGCAAACATTAAGTGCGGGCACACCCGCTGGAGGAATTTATTCGGGTATTGCTGTAACTGGAAATACTTTCAATCCATCAGCAGCCGGCGCAGGAATTTTTCCGATCGTTTATACTTACACCGATGCGAATGGTTGTTCAAATTCAGATACTTCAATAATCAATGTCAGTCTTTGCTCGGGAATTCAAACGCAGGATGAAAATTTAGAATTTGTAATTTCTCCAAATCCTTCTCCAGGAAAATTTACTTTTCAACCCGAAAATAATTTCTCAGGAATAATTTCCATCACCAACATTCTCGGAGAAATAATTTATCAAACTGAAATTCTTAATCCAACCCAGGAAATAGATTTATCTGCTCAAGCCAATGGAATTTATTTTGTGACGGTGAAGAATGAGAAAGAATCATTAACGCAAAAAATTATTATTCAAAAATAATTCTTATGAAAAAATATTTTACGCTCTTCGCCATTTTTATTTCGCTCGCACGGATCTCACCCGCGCAGAAATTGGCGGTTGGCGGCAACGGTTCCGCTTTTATCTGCCCCGATAGTGTCTTGTGGACATTCGGATACAATGCTGAAGGAGAACTTGGGAATGGATCAAACAGCAGTAGTAATATTCCTTATCCTGCAATCGGGCTGACGCATTTGAAAGCCATCTCTGTGGGTGGAGGACATTCCATTGCGTTGAAAAATGACAGTACGGTATGGACATGGGGGTATAACGGAGAAGGTCAACTTGGACTGGGAAATAATTCAGACACAAACACGCCCGTGCAAGTGGCTTCTCTCACACAGATTGTCAGCATTGCGGCAGGTACAAATCATTGCTTTGCCATACAAAGTAATGGTACAGTGTGGTGTTGGGGATGGGGCGCATTCGGCCAACTTGGAAACGGGAATAATGTTGATTTAAATTTTCCATCGACAGCTAACACACTTACAAATGTGACCGCTATTGCAGCAGGCAGATTTCATGGTCTCGCATTGAAAAGTGACAGTACATTACTATCATGGGGAGTAAATTCTGATGGTGCATTAGGAAATGGAAATAATAATGATTCTTATTATCCTGTACCGGTTGCGATCACAGGTGTGACAGCAATTTCTGCCGGATGGCGTCATTCACTCGCATTAAAAAGCGACAGCACAGTTTGGGCATGGGGCTATAACAGCACAGGACAATTAGGAGATAGCACTAACATTGATTCAAATATTCCCATTCAGGTGCCCGCTCTCACTGGAATAATTGCGATAGCCGCTGGATTCGGACATTCGCTTGCCTTGAAAAGTGATGGCACAGTTTGGGCATGGGGATACGATGGCTATGGACAACTTGGCAATGGTTACTTCTTCGTTGATAGTTATTTTCCTATACAGGTAACAGGGCTGGCGGGCATAATAGCTATCGCTACAGGATCAAGTTCTAATCATTCCCTTGCTTTGAAAAATGATGGAACGGTTTGGGGTTGGGGAAACGGTGTGGAGGGTGAACTTGTAAACGGTTCCAATGTAAATAATAACATTCCAATTCAAATCACTTATTTGTGTTCATCCGTTTCCGTGTACGAAAATTTACATCCACTTGCAACATCTATTTTCCCAAACCCCTCATCCGGAAAATTTGTTTTTCAATCAAAAAATATTTTTTCTCCGACAGAAATTTCCATCACCAATATTCTCGGAGAAATAATTTATCAAACCGTAATTTCAAACTCAAACCAGGAAATTGATTTATCTGATCAAGCAAATGGAATTTATTTTGTGAATGCGAGAAACGAAAAAGGATCGTTCACTCAAAAAATTATTATTCAAAAATAATTTCCCATGAAAAAATATTTTACTCTTTTCTCACTTCTTATTTCGCTCTCCGTTTTTTCGCAAGCCCATTTGTGACTTCGGATGCAGGTGACAGATTCGCAAGAATAAGGTTTCCATTACCATCAGCACATTTCCCATTAGCAATATTACTTTCTCACACCGCCGGTACATACACAACTTTTTTCGCTTTAAAATAATCTTCTTTAAAAAAATCGCTGATCGTATATTCTTCCTTTCTCTTTTTCACATGACTGAATTCATCGGCAAGATCACCGCCTTTGAGCAGGAACCATCCGTTGGGCATGGCATTCATTTGTTTTTTCCTGATGAGTTTCATTGTCCATAGCTGCAATTCGGTCCAACGCGCCACCGCACGCGAAACAACAAAATCATATTTCGAACCGAGTTCTTCCGCACGCACCTGTTGCGCAGAAATGTTTTCGAGTTGTAACGCATTCGCCACTTCATTCACCACTTTTATTTTTTTACCAACGGAATCCACGAGATGAAATTTTGTTTCCGGGAATAATATCGCCAGCGGAATTCCGGGAAATCCACCGCCTGTTCCTATATCGAGAATTTCTGTTCCGGGTTTGAAGGAAAGAATTTTTGCAATCGAGAGCGAATGCAAAACATGATGCACATAAAAATCATCCATATCTTTCCTGGAAATGACATTGATCTGCGCATTCCAGAAATCATACAACTCTTTGAGCATGGAAAATTTTGCCGATTGATTCGAAGAAAGGTCCGGAAAATATTTTTTTATCTGATTCACGGAACGAAGTTCATTGGCAAATCAGCACATTTACACATTAAAATTTTCCCTGCGTATTCTTGAGCACGTTGTAGAGAAATTCTCTTGCGCGGAAGAGTTGTGCTTTCACCGTTCCCAATGGCAATTCGAGTTGTTCCGCAATTTCTTCATAGGATAATTCCTGGAAGTAGCGCATCTCGATGAGTGTGCGGTAACGCGGTTTGAGCTTATCCACTAATTCACGCAGCATCATCACTTTTTGTTTTTTCATGATGTGCTCTTCCGGGTCGAGTGTCTCGGATTTCAGATCCATTACCATTTCTCCGCCTTCATCATCCTGAATGGTCTGATCGATGGAAAAAGTATTTTTTCTGCGCCGGCGGATGAAGTCGATGCAGTTGTTGGTAGCAATTCTGAACAGCCACGTACTGAAAGCGAAATTCGGAGTGTACTGGTTGAGTCGTTTAAAAGCTTTTCCGAACGCTTCTACTGTAAGATCTTCCGCATCATCTTTATTGTTCACCATTTTCAGCAGCATGTAATAAACCGAATCGCGATAACGGCCCATGAGTTCTGCATACGCTTTCTGTTCGCCCTGCTCAAGCGCGCGTCGTACAAGCCCATAATCGTAGAGCGCTTTGTCGGAGAGATTTTCGTTCTGTGCTTCGTTCAATTCCATTTTCTGTTTCGCTGAAAAATGCGGGAAACGGTAATTACCGGGTAAAAGAATAATAAAATTATTTCCATCAGCGGCGCGAGGAAAACAAGATCGCGTTCCCCAAGGCGTTTCATCGCAAAACTAAAGATAAGCATTTGTACCAATAAGCGAAAAATGAAGATCCCGAGTACGACATACCACTGGAATTGCAGGATGAGTGCGGCAATAAAGCCACCAAAAAATATCCATTGGCCGATCACATTCAATGCCAGCAGAAATTTGTCTTTGAACCGGTAACGGCTTCCCGTTTCGAGATGCCTCCTTTTCTGAAACCACCATTCGTGGAACGTCTTTTTCGCAGGAGAATAACAGAAAGTCGAAGCGCTCAATTCCACGCCGCAGTTTTTTCCATTGGAAGCTTCATTCACAAAAAGATCATCGTCGCCTGAAGGAATATGGTAATGCGAGGCGAATCCTTTCACTTTATAAAAAAGTTTTTTCCGGTAAGCGAGATTTCTTCCAACGCCCATGTACGGCGCACCCGCGAGCGCAAAAGAAAGATACTGCAGTCCGATCATGAATGAATCGAAACGAATGAGTTTATTCAAAAATCCTTTCGCGCGTTCATACGGGCCATAACCAAGAACGATCTCTTTCTGCTCAGAAAAATTTCCGGTCATCGTTCGCAGCCACTGATCACTTCCCGGGCGACAATCTGCATCGGTAAAAAGTAAAACTTCATGCTTCGATCCTTTGATGCCCATCATCACCGCCACTTTTTTTCCGTGCTGGTAATATTCATCTTCTTTTATCGTAACAATTTTCAGCCGCGTTTGTTTTTTTGCAAATTCTTCCAGTACATCACCTGTATTGTCATACGAACAATCGTTCACCACCACCACTTCAAAATCGGGATATTCCTGCGAGAAAATAAGCGGAAGATTTTTCACCAGGTTGTCATCTTCATTCCGCGCACAGATGATGAGCGAAACCGGAGGACAATCTTCACTTTTTTTATTTGCTTTCCAGTTTGCAACGCGGAGAAAAAAATAAAAATGATAGAATAGCTGAATGAAAAATCCAGCGACCAGCAGCCAGAAACAGATCATGCCCGGCGAAACAGTTTTTACCTGTGAAAGAAATTCCTGTACCACGCAACAAAAATAGGTGCGCTCCATTGGCAGATTCTGGAATGGAATTTTTGCTATCAACAAAGTAATTAACAGAATCGTTATAGAGATGCGTTACGAGCGATGAATTTGGAGTATGATTAATTGGTAAATAGACCTCCGTGATTTTACATTCCAACGAATAACCAATACCTATCTTTACACCATTGAAATTCGAATTACAACAGAGCGATCCTCACTCGAAAGCCCGTGCGGGAAAGATCACCACCGATCATGGCGTGATCCATACTCCCATCTTTATGCCGGTGGGAACTGCAGGAACGGTGAAAGCGGTTCACCAGCGTGAATTGAAAGAGGACATCAGCGCAGAAATTATTCTCGGTAACACTTACCACCTTTACCTGCGGCCGGGAACAGAAATAATTTCAGCGGCCGGCGGACTTCATCATTTTAATTCATGGGACAAACCTATTCTCACTGACAGCGGCGGTTACCAGGTTTATTCGCTGAGTCATAAAAGAAAACTTGATGAGGAAGGAGTTGAATTTTCTTCGCACATCGATGGATCGAAACATTTGTTCACGCCTGAAAATGTGATGGACATTCAGCGGAAGATAGGCGCCGATATTATTATGGCTTTTGATGAATGCACGGCGTGGCCCTGTTCGTATGAAGATGCAAAAACGTCAATGGAAATGACGCATCGCTGGCTGAAACGCTGCATCGCACAATTCGATTCCACCGATCCGCTCTATAATTATTCACAGTCCTTTTTTCCAATTGTACAGGGAAGTACTTATCGTGACCTTCGAAAAATTTCTGCTGAATTTATTGCGGAACAGGACCGCGAAGGAAATGCGATCGGTGGATTATCGGTGGGGGAACCGGTGGAAGAAATGTATGCACTCACCGATCTCGTTACTTCTATACTTCCTGAAAAAAAACCGCGCTACCTTATGGGCGTGGGCACACCGGCGAATATACTCGAGTGCATTGCGCTGGGCGTGGATATGTTCGACTGCGTGATGCCCACACGTAATGCGCGTCACGGGCTGCTCTTCACCCGCAATGGGATCATTAACATAAAAAATGAAAAATGGAAGAACGATCACTCTGCACTCGATGAATCGGGCACATCTTTTGCCGATGCGCAGTATTCCAAAGCTTATGTACGCCATCTTTTTCACAGTGAAGAAATGCTCGGCGCTATGATCGCTTCTGTTCACAATCTTTCCTTTTATCTTTCGCTCGTGCGCGAAGCAAGAAAACATATCATCGACGGCGATTTTTCTCCGTGGAAAAAAACAATGACGGGCACGCTCGAAAATCGTCTCTGAAAAAAAAATGGATAGACCGCTACAGATACTCGACCGCTACATCCTGAAAAAATTCCTGGGAACTTTTTTTCTTTCCATCATCCTCATCATGTTCATCGTTATTGTTTTCGATGTGTCGGAGAAGATCGAAGATTTCCTGCAACCGGGGATCACACTGCACGCCATTGTTTTTGATTACTACGTGAATTTCGTTCCCTACTTCGTCAACCTGTTCAGCCCACTTTTCACTTTCATTTCCGTCATTTATTTTACCAGTCGTCTTGCATCACGAACGGAGATCGTTGCCATTCTTTCTTCCGGAGTAAGTTTCAATCGTTTTCTGCGGCCCTATCTTATTGGCGCCAGTGTGATCGCTGCAATTTCACTCGTGCTGAATAATTTCATCATTCCGATGTCGAACAAAATACGGATCGATTTTATGGATAAATACATTGACAAGAATTATGTTTTTGCCGGAAAAAATATTCACCGCAAAATTTCCGATGGCGTTTTCGTTTACATGAGCACGTACGATGCGCAGGATAATTCCGGTTCGCTTTTCACGATGGAAAAATTCAGGGACCGTTCGCTTATCTCGAAAATGTATGCGCGCGAAATACAGTGGGACAGTATTCACAATCGTTGGTCTATTCTCGATTCCTACACACGTTTCATCAATGGAAAAAAAGAACTACTTACGCCTGTGCGGCCGAAATTCGACACGTCATTCGATCTCAGCCCGAAAGATTTTGGCCGGGCGGAAAATGAAAAAGAATGCATGACCACGCCGGAGCTTAGAAAATTCATTGAGAATGAACGGCTAAAAGGATCCGATTCCATTGGCACGTACGAGATCGAATTGCAGAACAGGTTTGCATCGCCGTTCGCCACTTTCATTCTTACGCTCATTGGAGTTTCTGTATCGAGCAGGAAAGTGCGTGGTGGAATAGGGCGTCATCTTGGATTCGGGCTGGCGCTGAGTTTTATTTTTATTTTTCTCAACCAGCTTTTTGTTTCCTATGCGCAGAACGGTTCCATGCCTTCCATGCTGGCCGTGTGGCTGCCGAATATTATTTTTCTTTTTGTTTGCTTTTATTTATTGAGAAAAGCGCCAAAGTGATATTCCCATGATACAATTCTCTTGTGATTTAAACTTTGCCGATTTAACTCAGTTGGTGACGAATGAACGAAAATATTTTCACGAAATTCTTGACACGGATTGCCCGATACACTACATTGCGTCATGAATTGATTTTTTAAAGAATTGATTCTCCAAAGATTGATAAAGAGTAGGCCAAAAGATAATCTAACATGAAAACTACAACTTCAAGAAAAATGTTATCAGCAATTTTATCGGTGATAATTATGGGTTTTATTTCTCATTTAACTGCGCAATTCCAAACCTCTACCAATGAAGTTGATGTTGATATTTCCGATCAACCAAAAGGAATTTATTTTGTTCGATGCAATATAAATGGAGAAATAAAAGTTCTGAAGTACATTAACCAATAGTATGTATCCCCCGACCAAGTGCCTCTTGCTAAGTTCATTTGACCAATGGTTACTTTAGAAGTTTGACGGAAAAGTCATCAACGCCCCACATTCCATTATACCTTACAAAAAACACCTTGAGTTGTTCATTCCTGCTCTTTCGTTCAGGAAGTTCTACTTCTGTTGCAATCTCATACCAATTTCTTAAACCTGAAAAAGCAGGTAGCGGAATGGCCTTATTAAAGAAAATACTATCCTGTCCAGTTTCCGTGATGATCAGATCGCCTTTCGCTTCAGAATTATCTTTCATTACCCATGCAGAAATCTTGATATGCGAAGGAGTATCAAAAAAATCTTCATTCATTATTTTGCAATAGCCGGCAGAGTAGGGAGAATGAGAATCTATCTTTGAATAATGCGTTCCTGAATGAGCGTTGCCTTGAACAATTGTCTCCATTCCCGGCCAATCAACATATCCTTCCATATCATTAAAGTCCCCTTCAGATTCCATGACAAAATTATCGTGGAAAAGAGTGTCCTCGAATTCTTTGCCGGTCTTCAAAAAAATGAGCCAGTACCTCTCTTTATTCATGAAGCCCGGATGTAATATTTTGTTTTGGTACTGATAAACCTGAATTAGATTTAAGAAAATAAGAAAACCGCAAACAAGAAATAAAATCGGCAGAACTATTTTTTTCTCAAAGAACCATTGCGTTAAGAATGCAAACGGCAGAGCAACCAAAGAATAGTACCCAATATAAGCGCGAAGGCCGAATCCCCATCCATATCGCCAGTCGTGCCATGATGAAATAATGAAAACAATTAATAGCATCGGCGGAAGGATGCAAGCGAAAATAAATCTTGAGCGAAAGAACATCACCAATAAACCAAGAACTCCGATAAATATCATTGGCGCATAAACAAATAGTCCCTTGTCGTAACTGAAAAGTGTTCCCCATATATGCGGATTCTTAAAATTAAATCCTTCATTTTGATAACTCCATTGAAAAAAATGTCTCGTTTGCCAATAATAAATCCAAAGTTGAATGGAGCAAATAATAATAAATACCGAAATCCCAACCAAAAGGGGAAGCCACTTTGCAATTAGCCATTTCCGGAAAATAATTAACTGGTTTGCGTTACCGGCCGTCATCGGAATTGCAAGAATAATAATAGAATCAACAGGCCTTATTAAGGTGACTATTGCTAATGAAGCCGCAGTGAATGTCACTTTGCGGAGAGTCGGCGATAAAATCATCGAGCGGGAGAAATAAAGAAAAATGCTCGTAACGGCAAAGGAATAAGTATGCGACATCGCGGGTTCATAGATTGCGTAATTGAAAAGATTTGTTCCAAAAACAAAACATGAAAGGACGAATAAGATGATAAGATCACTGAAATTAAAAAGTCTCAGGAAGTTCCACAGAAAATATAAACCAAGCAGTAAATAGAAAATCGCCGCGAAAGCAACACCATACATATAAGGTTCCGAAAACCCATTGGTTTTATAATGAAATAATTTTGCATAAACTCCAGAGATAATAAAGAATGGCAATTGACAAAGAGCTTCGCCTACGAAATACTTGTTTACGTAGTTCCCATTAATAATATTAAGAAAATTAGCCGTGTCATTTGGAGCTTCTGACTGCCCTTTATAAAATGAACAGGAAGGATCATGATAAATAAGAAATGAAGGCAAATAACTATAATATCCTCTTCCGTCCATACCGAGAACACATTTCCAACGTTCATCACTAAGATTAGTAATCGATTTATTGAGAAATAAACCTCCTACCAGAATAAGGAAAAGGAAAATTATTTTCTTCCGAAGGAAAAGGCCTATTACTCTTAAGACTTTCACAAGGTGTTTCAGATGGTTTTTTTAACAAGCTGTATTCAAATATACTGTTAAATTTTTTTTGAAAATTTCCAATGGTTCCGAGGGGGGGGATATAATACAACGCTGAAGAATTTTTATCAGCCCTTCCCACTAAAAAAATTCCACAGCGATTCATCCGGCGGCGGCGCAATTATTTTTACACTTTCTTTTTTCACCGGGTGAATAAATTCTAATTTTCCTGCGTGAAGATGAATGGATGCATCGGGATTAGATCTTCTTGCCCCGTATTTCAGATCGCCTTTGATGATGCAGCCGATCGTTGCGAGCTGCACGCGTATCTGGTGATGGCGGCCCGTATGCGGATCGATCTCGAGTAAAAAATATTTATCTGACTTAGCGAGCAATTTGTAATCGAGTTCGCATTTCAGGGAATTTTTTACTTCGTGAAGCGATGCGAAAGATTTATTCATTTTTTCATTCTTCTTCAGCCAGTGTACCAGGTGATCTTCATTCTTCGGCGGAGGCGATGAAACAACTGCCCAGTAAACTTTCTTCACTTCGCGCGTACGGAACATTTCATTCATTCTTGCTAATGCTTTGCTCGTCTTTGCAAATAAAACCACACCGCTCACAGGCCGGTCAAGGCGATGAATGACGCCGAGAAAAACTTCTCCCGGCTTATCGTATTTTTTCTTCAGGTATTCTTTGATCGCATCGCCCATTGGCGCATCACCCGTTTTATCGGCCTGCACGATCTCCGATGGTTTTTTATTTATAGCGAGAAGATGATTGTCCTCGAAAAGAATCTGATCCGTGAACTGCATAATGATTTATATAGGACAATCTGGATTTATAATTTTTACTTCATTTAATTCGGATTCCTATCACGCACACATCATCTGTTTGAATATTATCGCCCATCCACGATTTCATCAGTTCATCCAGCATTCTTTTCTGCACCGACATTTCTTCTGTGTGAATGCTCAGTAAAGTTTCGCGCAAACGTTTCAGTGAGAATTTTCTTTCTTCCTCACCGCCGAACTGGTCGGAAAATCCATCTGTGAAAAGATAAATAATATCTCCGCTCTGCAAGTCAGTTTCCTGGTTCGTGAATGGCCGCATCTTATTATCGAAATAACTTCCAATTGAAAAACGATTTCCTCTCGACTGGATAAGCATTCCGTCGCGGATGATGTACATCGGGTTCACTGCTCCGGCAAATTGCATTTTCTTTGTTTCGTTTTCAAAAACACAAAGAGAAATATCCATTCCATCGCGCAACTCGCCCACTTTTTTATATTGATTCAATGTGTGCTGAATTCCTGCATTAAGATAATCGAGAATAGCGGCGGGACGAGTGAAATGGCGTTCGTGCACGGCCTGGTTCAATAAATTCTGTCCCATGAGTGAAAGCAACGCGCCCGGAACTCCGTGACCTGTGGAATCGACAACAGCGAGAAAAGTATGTTTTCCTTTTTGTTCTCCCCAATAAAAATCTCCGCTCAGGATATCTTTCGGTTTGAAAAGAACAAAAAGATCACCGATCTGGTCGCGCAGCATTTCTTCGGGAGGAAGGATCGCATCCTGAATTCTTCTTGCATAAAGAATACTCGCCGAAATATCTTTATTCTTCTGTTCGATGATGCCGAGATATCTCAATTGCAAAAGTGCACCTGCCATCGCATCGGCCACTTCGCGGATCATTTCAATATCATCTTCAGAAATTGCGTATGCAACTGATGAACCGATATTCACCGTGCCGAGCAATTGTCCCTGCGCGTACAATGGCGTAACAAGATAAGAACGCACACCCGCATCGAGATTTTCAAGATCGGAAATGGAATGATCCGTTTCTACATCAAGATCATTCACGAGATAATGTTGATTCGCACGAAGCATTTCCATATTGCGGAAACTCTCGAGTGGCAAAATCATTTTCCCCGGCTTGCGGTCACCGTCGCGGATCACAAAAACAAGATCGATGAGTTGTGCGCTTTCATCAAACAGTGCGATGGAAGTTCTTCGCAGATAATTTATTCTTTCAGCAAGACTGCCCAGCACATTTTCTGCAATGGATTCCAGCGAATGCGAATTCAGCAACTGCTCTTTCGCCATATTCAGCGTTTCTAATTTGCGTGAGTAACGCGCCAGTTCAATTTCGTAACGCTTCTTCTCCGTGATGTCGTTGAAAATTTCGATCTGGTTGAGTACACGCCCGTGCTCATCCACGATGGGCGTATTGGAAACTGCGAGCCATATTTCATTTCCATTCTTGTGATAAACGAGAAATTCTTTGTTGAATCCTTCGGCAAGTTTCGCCTGCTCGCGCACCATGGTGATCGCGAGCCGATCCGTGCGATGGCCCGCGAGTACATCGCCCGGCATTTTTCCTTTCACTTCATTCAACTGGTAACCGGTAATGCGTGTGAATCCTTCATTCACCCACTCGATCAAACCATCGGGATCACAAATAAGAACTCCATTGATCGTTTCACTCGCAACGAGCGATAATTTTTCAAGTTCCTGCTCGTATCTTTTTTTCTCCGTGATGTCGCGCGCTATCGCCTGAAATCCGCTGATGACCGCCGGCCTTGCTTCATCAAAAAGAATGCGCACCGTTTGCCCGATCCAAACCACTTTTCCATCGCGCGTAATTCCCGGGAACTCAAGATAAGAACTCAGTGTTTTTTTCCGGAATTGATTGGCATAAAAATTCCGCACTTCATCAATGTAATCGGGGCGAACCACATGCGTGAAATGTTTTCCAAGAAGATCTTCTGAACTATAACCGGTGATCTTACTCGCCACATCATTTACAAATGTGAATCGCCCGCGATAATCGGCAGTGAAAATAATATCGGTAGCGGACTCTACGATGTGGCGATAACGTTCTTCGATTTCTTTTCGGTCTGTAACATCAACGCCGATCCCGACTTTTATTCCATTCTCCAAAACGGTGTCGGACCATTGGATCCAGCGGACTGTTCCATTCTTTGCCTTGAGTGCAGCAACATAAACCGGAACATTTCCTTCCTGCGAAATAATAATTTTTTTCATCCGCTCATTTTCTTCCGGATCATCGGTACGCACTTTCCACCAGTTATCCCCCATCACTTCACTTTCGGTGTAACCGAGAATGGAACGAATGCTGCGGCTTACAAAAATTATTTTTCCCGATTCCTCAGCCGCGATCACGAGACTTTTTGAATTGTTGATCGCGGTGTCTGCAAAGATCAGGCGATTGAAAAGATTGAGCCGCGAAAGAACACTGATGTACATGATGACAATGCTGACCACCACACCCAGCAATAATAACCAGCGATTGAAAAGTGCATCTCCCGGTGAACCCGCCATTAGCAGTGCAACAGAAAATAAAAGCATTCCGGAAAAAACAGAAACAGATCTTACATTATCGAACACTACTCCTCCTCCACCAAGTGCAACGGCAAGAATGATCACCGTAACGGGATCAAGCTGATTGAGATGATTGATGTACAAAACATCAGCGATGAGCAATCCATACGCCACCTGCGAAAAAAGTGAAGGAAGTTTGCGAACAACAGGAACATAAAAAGTAGAAGCGAAAAATGCGATCAACACCACCGAGACAATGCTTCCTGTAGAAATACTGAAATTGATATCGGGACGGAAAAGTCCGCAGAGGATCAATGAAACAGGATAGATCAATCCAGAAAACAACAAAACCATTCTCGCCGTGTTCAGCTGGTAATCGCTGAATGAACGGTGGCGCCGGATGAAATCGACACGGAACCGCCGATAGAGAAACACGAGTAATATTCCAACGGTGCATAAAAATCCGAGTACAGAAAGATAGAACCAGATGGTGGCGTAGAAAGGCGGTGAAATAGAAAAAGAAAAAACATACGGGTTGCTCCACGTGTTATTGCTGTTGCCGGCCTTCACAAACAAATGATAATTTCCAGGCGGAAGATTGGTGAAAGAAATAATATTTCCCTGCTCGAGCGTGATCCAGTTCTGCTCTATCGGTTCGAGTTTGTACTGGAAACGGATATTCACACCCGCACCGAACTGTATTCCCGCCAATTTAAATGTGACCTGGTTTTGCTCATACGAAAGAACAGGATCGAAAGGAATTCCTCCCGGAAGAATGCTGTCGGTGAATTTGCTCCAGTCTGTTTCATGATTGAAGAGCAACACTTCTTTTATTTCCACCTGCGGAGGATTCGCACGCGCACGCTCTCCCGATGGTGTGTAAATGATAACGCCATCTGATGAACCCATCCACACGCGTCCGTCTTTCGAATGAAAAATCACTCCGGCAGAAAAATTATCGGTTCCAATTCCATCTTTGTACCAGAAGTGGCGGATGAATTGTGAATCGGGGGTGAACGTGATGCGATCCATTCCCATCGAGTGCGTCACGTACATCGAGTTCGATTCCACTGGTGAAATGGCGCGGATAAAATCGCTTCCTATTCCTTCAATTTTTTTATCGAGCGACTGGTAAAAATGCGTTTTGCGGTTGTAGCGCCAGACCCCATTGCGCAGCGTGCTGAAATAAATAAAGCTGTTATCGCCATTCACGGAATAAACCGGGAGAAACGGTGGCTGTTTTTTTCCGGTCATTTCCGGGCGCACAGCATTTCCATTCATCAATTCAAATAATCCTTTCGAAGTTCCGAGCCAGATCATTCCGTCATCTGATTCATAAATGTTCCAGATCGTGTTGTGCAGCAAAGTATTTCCAGTGCTTACATTCTCGAATTTTCCATCGGAAATAATTCCACTATTATTTTTCGTAAAAGAAAAACGGAACAACCCGTTCTCAGCGGTACCGATCCAAACCGATCCATCGCTGGTGTAAAGCATACTGATGATCTCTCCTGTATTTATTCCCGGGGGTGAATGAAATACAGCGCATTTTCTATTCTGCACAACGCCCACATTCCCATCTTCACTTCCGCAGAAAATAATATTTCCGTCGTTGGTCACTGCTCTCACATTGCGGAACAATCCATTCTGCTCATCATACTTCGTCACATCCAATCCGTCGTACATCGCAAGTCCGCCAGAAGTTGCAAACCACATATTGCTTTCGTTGTCCTGCACAATTCCGTGCACATCATTATCCGGCAAACCTTCTTTCACATTCACCGTCGTGAATTGATTCCCGTAAAAAAATATCAGTCCTTCTGTTTCTGTTCCGAACCACGTATTTCCCTGCCGGTCGGAAGTGATGCAGGTGATCTCATCATCGCCGAGCCCGTTCTGCCGGTCATAAATTTTGAAAGCAGAACGCGTGTAGTGAATGACTCCTTTTCCCGCTGTTCCCAGCCAGATATCGCCGAACATATCTTTATGCACGCAGGTAAAATAATCTGTCTTCGCTTTTTCGGGAAGTAATAACGGGGTGAGAATATTTCCATCATAAGAAAATAATCCCTCGCCCGCAGTTGCGATCCAGATCACATTATTCTCCGTCTCCACGATCCCGCGTACGTGCGCGTAATCAATTTTTTCCTGGTCGGTGAACGAGAAATTCGTGTACATGAAATTCTGTTCGTGAAAACAAAAAAGTCCATTGGCGCTTGTTCCTACCCATAGATTGCCGCGGGCATCCGCAAGGCCGCATTCAACGGGAAGCGCATCGACCGGCGTTGAAGTTTTTATTTTCTGGTATTTGCCATGAGAAAAAGAAAATATCCCTGCATCTGTTCCGAGTAAAGTTTCATTATTGATCCCGCTGAAAAAACATTTTACAGAATGAAAACCAGCTTTGAATGATTTATAAAGAATGAATTTCCCTTCTGAAAAAACAACAACACCGCTATCGGTAGCAAGCAGCACACCCGATTCATTTTCAGCAATGGCAGTGACTTCATTTCCCGGAAAACCATTCTCATCGGAATAATTATCGAATTCGGTTCCGTCGAATCGCGAGACTCCTGCTTCCGTTCCTATCCACAGGTAACCATCATGATCCTGGAATTCGCAAAGCACTTTCGACTGTGGCAATCCATCGCGGACAGAATAGTTGAGAAAATTATATTGTTGTGAAAAAACAAAAACCGAAAAAAACAAAAACACCTGCAACAACAGGAGGCGACGGAAATTGCGGTCAGTGAGTCGAGGAAAAAACATACACGAGGTGCTGTCTTAAAGATACGGAGAAGTTGGGAGTTCGCAGAGTGGGGTTCGGAGTAATCACTTCAGAACTTTTTTCACGATAAAATAAAAGAGTCCGATACTTGCAATGCTGATCAGGAGCAGCCAGAATTGTTGCGTGTACGAAGGATGAAGCAATTCATGATGCTGCTGGTCCTGTACATTCATCACGTTGAATTTCTGCACGCCGAATTTTTTTTCCAGAAAAGAAAGTTCATCTATGAAATTCATTCCGTGAGAAGCGCTCACATAATCGTCTTTTTCATTTTCAAATTTCCTGCGGCTCAGCCCGCAGAATTTCACCTCGGGTTTGCCATACGACTTGTAATCGGCGTAAATGATCCATTCCTCGCCGGGAGTAAAACTCATCTGGCAATCGCTTGTGCAATCGAATTCAATTTCTGTGCTCTCGTAACTTTTACCGTGAAAAAGTTTTTCAATAAGAAATTTCGCTTTCGAACTTTTATCACATCCCGAAACAGCCACCACTTTCCCAACGAAGATCACATCGTATTGCGAAACCGATGCATCAGAAACTTTTACAGCATCACAATCGCAGGCATCGGCGACAGAAAAAAGAAAAAAGAAAAAAATGAGAAATGGAACCCGCATTACAAAGAAGAAAAATCAAAATCGTGAATGAACTTTTCTGCAGAAGAAATATCGGTGTACAATTCACGGTCGGTGTCGAGATAAGCAACAGATTTCCGGAAATGCGAATGCAGCTTTTTCATTTGCGGAGAAGTTTTTAATCCTTCTTCCTTCACGCGCATGTCGAGCGCCTGCGCGGCCGTCATGAGCTCGATCGCGAGTACGCGCTCCGTGTTACGCACAACGCGCCCGCACTTGGTGGCTGCATTCGCGCCCATGCTCACATGATCTTCCTGCCCGTTCGAAGAAACAATACTATCGACTGAAGCCGGCGTGCACAATTGTTTATTCTGGCTGACAATGGAAGCGGCCGTGTACTGAGGGATCATCAAACCGGAATTCAATCCGGCTTTCGATACAAGCATTGGCGGAAGTCCGCGTTTGCCGGAGATCAGTAAATATGTTCTTCGCTCCGAAATACTTCCTATTTCAGCAATGGCGATCGCGAGAAAATCGAGTGCAAGCGCCAAAGGTTGCCCGTGAAAATTTCCTCCCGAAAGAATTTCATCATGCTGCGGAAATAAAGTGGGATTATCAGTGACAGAATTTATTTCAGTGATAAAAACACGTTCCGCATAGGCGAACGCATCGCGCGAAGCACCATGCACCTGCGGCATGCAACGGAAAGAATACGGATCCTGCACATCTGCTTTTTTCTCCTTCGGTTTATTTGCGATCTCACTTTTCTCAATGAGTTGAAGAATACGAGAAGCAGAATGAATTTGTCCCGGGTGCGGACGAATGTCATGAAGGCGCGGATCGAATGGCTCACGGAGTCCGTCGTATCCTTCAAGCGAAAGTGCGCCGATCGCATCCGCCGCTTCGAGAATATTTTTTGAGCGCAACAAAATCCACACGCCCCACGCGCTCATGAATTGAGTTCCGTTGAGGATCGCGAGTCCTTCTTTCACCTCGAGCGTAAGTGGTTTTATTTTTTTTTCCGCGAGAACTTCTGCTGCCGGGCGAATAGTGCCGAGTTCATTCACTTCTCCTTTGCCAATGAACGGAAGAGCAAGATGTGCCAATGGAGCGAGATCGCCGGAAGCGCCGAGTGAACCGTTCTCATACACGACAGGAAAAATGCGGTTGTTCCAGAACACAACCATCATCTGCACGGTTTCCAATTGCACACCGGAATTTCCGTGAATGAGTCCCTGTATTTTGAGGAGGAGCATCAATCGTACGATTTCAACAGGAACCCTGTCGCCGGTACCGCACGCGTGCGACATCACGAGATTTGCCTGGAGTTGCGAAAGTTGTTCGTTGGAAATTTTTTCATTCTTCAGATCGCCGAAACCGGTATTGATGCCGTAGATCGGATGTTTTGCATCGGCGATTATTTTATGCAAGCGATCGTGTGAAAATTTTACGCGGCGTTCCGCTTCGGCAGAAAGTTTGAGTTCGGGCAATTCACGAAGCAACTTCGAAATTATTTCGAGAGAGAGAGGTTTAGTAGGACAGAGTTCGTAGTTCATACGAGAGATATGTTTTTACCGCTAAGGCGCCCTTCGACAAGCTCAGGGCGAACTCCGGCGCCGAGTTTACGTGGAGATTCTTTTTATCAATTCATCTATTGTCAAACTCAACGCATTCCATTTTCCATTCTCCTGGAATTTCAATGCGATCTTCTGATCATGTTCAAAAGTATTTTCATCAACTGTTGCAGTGAATGGAATTTTTTTCGCTTCCACATATTTCGCCTGCTTTTCCCATTTCACATTGTCGGGATAAATTTCAGCGGCAATATTTTTTTCGCGGATCTGTTTGAGCAATTGCAGAGAAATCGTTTCGCTCTTTCCGCCTTTGTTGATGAACATCAAACGTGTTCCCACAGCGCTCATATCCACAGGATAACCAACTTCATTCAACACATCAAAGATCCTGTCAATGCCGAATGAAATTCCAACTCCGGAAACATTCGGCAGACCGAAAATTCCGGTGAGATCATCGTAGCGGCCGCCACCGCAGATGGAAGAAGTAAGTGTTCCGGCATTTGCTTTTACTTCGAAGATGGCGCCGGTGTAGTAATTCAGTCCGCGAGCCAAAGAAATATCAATTTCAATTTTAGAGTTTGACAATCCTAATTGTATAGCATTTTCAAAAACAAAATTCACTTCCTCAATTCCCTTTAATGCAACATCATTATTAGGGAAGTATCTCTTCAGTACATCAATTCTATCTTCTCCGTCAGGCACTGCCCAAAGACTATTGAGAAAAGAAATTAGTTTGTTTATTGAATCTGTTCCGATTCCCTTTTCGTTCAACTCCTTCCTTACTCCGTCCTCACCAATTTTATCGTACTTGTCAATGGCAACGGTGATATCCACAATCTTTTCTTTTTCTCCAATGACTTCTGCAATTCCCGCGAGGATTTTTCTGTTGTTGATTTTTATTGTCACCGGAACTTTGAAAACAGAAAACACTTCATCGATCATCTGCACCAACTCCACTTCATTGATCAGTGAATTACTTCCGATCACATCGGCATCACATTGGTAAAATTCACGATACCGACCTTTCTGCGGACGATCGGCTCTCCACACTGGTTGAATCTGGTAACGCTTGAACGGAAACGAAATTTCATTCTGGTGTTGAACGACGTAACGTGCGAATGGAACGGTGAGATCGTATCGCAACGCCTTATCCGAAACTTGTGGAAGCCAATGTGGATAAATTTCATCAAGCACTTCAGACTTTTCAATTCCAATCTGGTCACGAAGACTTTTATTACTTCTGATTTTAAAAATTAATTTGTCTCCCTCTTCACCATATTTTCCCAATAGAGTTTCCAAATTCTCCATCGCCGGCGTCTCTATCTGCTGGTACCCGTACTTTTTAAAAACGGAACGAATTGTATCGAAAATATAATTTCTCCTCACCATTTCGTCGGGAGAAAAATCACGTGTGCCTTTTGGGATGGATGGCTTCGAAGACATTTTATTTTTTCATTTCCTTTCATAGCCACTAATCGGTGGGCTATGATGAGAATGCAAATGAATTTAGGGTTTAATCAATCCGATCAGTTCCGTATAGCTCATCAACTTATCGTCTTTGTAAGATTCACTGCGAACCATTCCTGCAACCGGAGAATACCATTCTACTGATTTATTTGCTTTTCCTCCTGGCAAAGTCATGTTTCCCATTTTGGTGGTCACAGAACTCATGCTGCTGATCTTGAAGCAATGAAATGTTCCTGCAGAAGTGGTGTGATCTTCCACGGCATCCACTACGCGGTTATTGATGAGAATATCTGAAGTAGAAAATAAACTTCCGTTGCTGAACATCTGCATCGTCATGTGTATGTCATCGAGTTTTTCTCCTGCAGTGTATGAAGTTTTGTAAGGAACAAGACTTCCCAGCATCACTACTTTAATATTACTTCCGGATGCCTGCGGAGATGCCGAACCCATCATGTTGCCGAGATCCATCACCAGTTTATCCTTGAGACAGATCATGCGCACCGTTACATCGCGCGGTGGATCTTTTTTCTTCGCGTCCTGATAAGACGAAGTCATGGTAGCAATAGTGGAATCTCCACTCGTGGTAATGTCAGTTACTGTTGAAGTTCCTGTTCCTGTTTGTGTGCCGTCGGCTTTGTAATAACCGTTAGTTGCAACAGTTCCTTTTGTAAAAAAATCGTTGCCATCGCAGGCGTTCGATCCGGTGAATGCGAAACTCGTAAAGAGCGCTCCGCAAATTGCTAATGGTAGAATGATCTTTTTCATGGTTTGGTTCTTTAGGAATTTTGGTTTTAGATTTCTGCTCCTATCTCACCGGCTAACCGGTTGGATAATTTACACCGCGAGTTTTTTATAACGGAATCTTTTCGGCTCCGTTTCACCGAGGCGTTTTTTCTTATTCTCCTCGTATTCGGAATAAGTTCCTTCGAAAAAGTACGTGGAAGAATTTCCTTCGAACGCAAGTATGTGCGTACACACGCGATCGAGGAACCAACGGTCGTGCGAAATGATCACTGCACATCCCGCAAAATTATCGAGCGCTTCTTCCAGTGCGCGCATCGTATTCACATCAATGTCGTTCGTCGGCTCGTCGAGCAATAACACATTCGATCCACCGCGCAATGTGAGCGCGAGATGCAAACGGTTTCTCTCTCCGCCTGAAAGTATTTTCACTTTTTTACCCTGATCCTGTCCGTTGAAATTGAATTTTGAAACATACGCACGCGAAATAATTTTATGTCCGGCGAGTTCCACATATTCTGTTCCGCCGGTTATGGCTTCGAAAACGGTATGCTCCGGATTTATTTCTGCATGCGCCTGGTCAACGTAAGCGACTTTCACCGTTGGGCCGACTTTAAATTCTCCACCATCAGGTTTTTCTTCGCCCATGATCATTCGGAACAAAGTTGTTTTACCTGCGCCGTTCGGGCCAATGATGCCGACAATTCCTGCCGGCGGTAATTTGAAATTCATATTCTCATACAAAACTTTTTCTCCGAAAGCTTTTCCCACATTCACCGCTTCTATCACTTCATTTCCGAGGCGAGGCCCGTTCGGAATAAAAAGTTCGAGGTTGGCTTCTTTCGTTTTCACATCTTCGCCCAGCATTTTTTCATAATTCGCCAAACGCGCTTTCGATTTCGATTGTCTTCCCTTCGGACCTTTTCTCACCCACTCCAATTCGCGCTCGAGATTTTTTCTGCGCTTGCTTTCTGTTTTTTCTTCCTGCGCCAATCGTTTTGATTTCTGATCGAGCCACTCGGAATAATTTCCTTTCCACGGAATTCCTTCGCCACGATCCAATTCTAAAATCCATCCCGCAACATTATCGAGAAAATACCTATCGTGTGTAACTGAAATAATTGTTCCGGGATAAGATTGCAAATGATTTTCCAGCCACTGCACCGATTCAGCATCGAGATGGTTCGTCGGCTCATCGAGCAAAAGAATATCGGGTTGCTGCAATAGCAATCGGCACAAGGCAACGCGTCTTCTTTCACCACCGGAGCAAACATTGACCGGCGTATCGCCTTCGGGACATTGCAACGCATCCATTGCGCGTTCGAGTTTGCTTTCGATATTCCACGCGTCGAGCTGATCAATTTTTTCCTGGAGAACCGCTTGTCGCGCCATGAGTTTATCCATGTTGGCATCGGGCTCGGCGAATTTATTATTCACTTCTTCGAATTCGCGCAGCACATCCATGATCGGCTTCACACCTTCTTTCACAATGTCCATCACCGTTTTTGTTTCATCGAGTTTCGGTTCCTGCTCGAGAAAACCGATCGTGTATCCCGGAGAAAAATGAACTTCTCCGATGTAATCTTTGTCGACGCCCGCAATAATTCTGAGCAGTGAAGATTTTCCGGAACCATTCAAACCGATGACACCGATCTTTGCGCCATAATAAAATGAGAGATAAATATCTTTCAGAACTTGTTTTTGCGGAGGATGAATTTTTGAAACATTCACCATCGAAAAAATGATCTGTCTTCCTTCTGTTGACATAGGTGTGTGTTCTTTTTTTGGGAGGAGCAAATGTACGAATTAGTCAGCGGTAGGTGGTCGGCGGCAGGCCGCATGGACCGGTGAGGTTTTTCCCAATGAGAATCGGTGAAAATCAGTTTAATCCGTGGCAAAATTACTTACGGAAGTATGTTTTTCTACCAATAGGAAAGTTGCCACAGATCTCACAGATTCACCAGCCACCACCAAACATCAATCGAATCCTGAATTCAAATCCGACATAAAGACCATTTTCAGCCCACAGAAATCCCTGCGGGCGGGCAGGCAAAATCCAAAATCTCCTTTCGCCATTCTCATTTCTTAAAATACAAGGGATGCGCATCATTATATTTCCGCAAATAATAAAACATCATTTTCCTTCTCTTCGCTTTTCCCATAGTCATGAATTCTTTGTACAACACAGGATCGCGCTGGTAAAGTGGCTCCACATTCACGAGAATAAAATCATAAACATATCCGTTCTGCATATCCAGAACATATTGCTGCATGCTTTGCACCGGCGTGCTGTAAGTGGGTCCACCCATGGTTGGCCCTGTAGTCATGTAAGTCGTGTAGGTAGCCGTGAAATGACATAAACTTCCAATGACAACGATCCTGAAAAAATCGTTGTTGTAATGAATGTAAATGGAATTGTTCTCGCAGAATCCCCAGAGTTTCGCAGGATATAATTCCGTAAGATTTCCTGCCGAATCGAGATAGGTCAGCATTTTTCCACTGGTCACCTGCCGGATGAAATCAATTCGCGTACTGTCGATGTCAGAAACAATTTTCGCTCTCGGAACAGGAGCATTATTACGGAACTGGTAAAAATTCAGATACAGTCCGGGTTTGAATTTAAAATCGGAATTGTAAATAGCAGAATCTTTCTGCGCCAAAAGAATTTCTGATGCAGCGACGAAAAACAATAGCCACGAAAACCGGATCATCATTTCAAATATCGCAAGTTATTTTACCGCATAGGCGCAAAGGCGCAAAGATTTTTCCGTATTTTTAATAAGATAATTTCCTTCTCATGAAAAAAATATTTATTCTTTCCACTCTCCTTCTCCCCTTATTCAGCATTGCACAGGAAATGAAAATTCCATTGGCGCTTTACGAAAAAGCTTCCCATTATGCTGCGAATGAAAACATCCGCATTCTTGTACAGGGAAATCCGCTGGAGATTGCTGATGCAGCTAAAAAACACAATGGTTATCTCGTGTACAACGAAGGAATGATCTGCTCCGTATGCATTCCTGCACATGAACTCGTGAATTTCTCGAAGGAGAATGGCATTGTGCGCATTGGGAATTCCGTCGGGAAAATGCAGTTGATGAATGATACGATCAAGCAACAAACCGGTTTGAACAATGTGCACAATGGAATGGCGCCACTCACGCAACCCTACAAAGGCGACAATGTAATTATGGGAATGATAGATTCCGGCATCGATTTCAATCATCCTGATTTTAAAGATTCCAATGGAAAAACAAGAATTCTCTACATCTGGGATCAGCGCGACACGAGCGGAACTGGTCCAACGCCGTGGCTCTACGGAACTTTGTGGGACAGCGCGCAGATCAATAACGGATCATGTACGCATAATGATCTGCAGTATTTCGGTCACGGTACGCACACAAGCGGGATCGCGGGAGGAAATGGTTCATCCACTGTTGCGCGCGATTACAGCGGCGCTGCTCCCAATGTAAATTTTGTTGTTGTTGCACTCGATTTCAATTATGTGTATTCCAATTCCGCTGTGGCCGATGCAGCAGAATATATTTACAGCGTTGCTATGTCGCTCGGGCGCCCGTGCGTGATCAACGCGAGCGTGGGCGATTACTACGGTTCGCACGACGGACAGGATCCGGAAGCAATGATGATTGATACGATGCTCAACACGCCGGGACGCGCGTTTGTGTGCGCGGCGGGCAACGCAGGAAATCTTCCCATTCATCTTTCTTACACCCTTTCATCCGATACGAATCTTACGTGGTTCAACTCTTCGCAGAATATTTATTTACAACTCTGGGCCGACACCACTAATTTCAACAGCGCAAAATTCGCGATCGGTTGCACGCAGGATGTAAGTTTCATTGACAAAGGAAGAACACTGTTCACAAACATTCAGAGTAATCTTCCCGGCATCAGCGTGGACACACTGAAAAATTCAGCAGGGCAACGGCTTGCAATTATTTCACGAGTGGCCACTATACAAGGAAGCGCTTACAGTATGGAATTTCTCATTGTGCAGGATTCATCCACCACTTACGATTACAGTTTACTCACAACCGGCAGCGGTCTTTTTCATCTCTGGAGTTTTGATATTTACACCAATCCTCTTCCGAATTCCACAACTTATCCTAACATCGCTTATTACAAACAAACCGATACCACTTACACACTATGCAGCAGCTTCCAATGTTCGAACCGCACGATCACTGTTGCGAATTATGTGAATCGCGATGTGTGGATGGATGTGAACAATACCTGGGAACACGATACGACTGTAACTGCAGGAACCATCATGTGGAATTCCAGCGTGGGGCCAACGCGTGATGGAAGATACAAGCCGGATATTTCTGCTCCCGGCGCCAATGATATTTCGTGTGGTGTGATCAGCGAATTGCCGGCCATCATTGCAGGCGCACCACAGTATGTAGGTGTCGGTGGATTTCATGTTGTGGACGGAGGAACGAGCGCTGCATCTCCTGTGGTTGCCGGATCGGTCGCGTTGTATTTACAACTTCATCCGAATGCAACCTGGCAGGATTGTAAAAATGCAGTGATCTATTGTGCGAAACAGGATGTGTTCACCGGCAGCAGTCTTCCTGATTACACATGGGGTTATGGAAAAATTGATGCATTCAGCATGATGACGAATTGCGCGCTCACCACTTCCTCAACCATCGTTGACGGCAATGAAATTTCATTTTATCCCGATCCGCTCAATGGCGAAACAGAAATGGAAATTCATTTTAATGCAGTGAATGCTCCAATGAAATTCGAGATCTGGTCCACTACAGGCGCACTGGTTTATTCCGAAAATATTTCTCCCGGAACTTCATCCGTTCATCTTGCTGCGAATTCACTCGCCGGTGGAATTTATCTCGTGAAAATGTCAGGCGAAAATTATTTTACGGCGAAGAAGATCGTTGTGGAATGATTTTTATGGAGCGGCACTTCATCACTTCTTTACACAATGAGAAATGAGAACTCAGAAATGAGAAATGAGAACCTGTAACGCCACATTTACTAATTTCGCTCACGATGAATGTGCTCCGTCTTCTGGCATGGCCTTTTTCTATACTCTACGGACTGATCGTTGTGATCCGGAATAAATTATTTGATGCGGGCATTCTTCCTTCCACAGAAATAAAATCGGTTTCAACAATTGGCGTTGGAAATCTTACCGTAGGCGGCACGGGAAAAACTCCGCACGTGGAATATCTCGTCAAACTTTTGCGGGGAAAATACAAAGTGGCAACACTGAGTCGCGGTTACGGAAGAAAAACATCAGGATTCATTCTTGCAAAAGCAGATTCGCTCACCGACGAGATTGGCGATGAACCCATGCAGTTCCGCCACCGTTTCCCGGAAGAAGTTCCTGTTGCAGTAGATGGAAATCGTGTTCATGGTGTAAAAAAGTTACTCGTCAATTTTCCCGATCGCCAGGTGATTATTCTGGATGATGTTTTTCAGCACCGGAGAATAAAACCCGGCTTGCAGATCCTGCTTACGGATTATGCTCTTTTGTATTATGAAGATCGTATGCTGCCCACCGGGAATCTGCGCGAGCCGCGATCGGGCGACAAACGTGCGGACATCATTGTTGTGACAAAAACTCCGCAGATGTTCTCTCCGCTCGAACGCAAACGCATTATCAAAGAAATAAAACCCCAGCCGTGGCAGAAAGTTTATTTTTCCTGGATTCGCTATGGAGAATTCATTCCTTTCGGCAACGTGGGCGAGCTCGAAATAAAACCGAAAGAACACTTTTTTGAAAATAAATTCACCATTGTCCTGCTCACCGGCATTGCCAATTCTCATTCGCTGGAATATTTTCTCAAGGACAAAGTGACCGAACTCATTCCCTATCGTTTCCCCGATCACCATGAATTTTCTCCGGCAGACTTATTACGTTTGCAGGAAATTTTCAAATCGGCCAAATCAGAAAAAAAGATTGTTCTTACTACGGAAAAAGATGCGATGCGCTTACGCAAGCCCGGCCTTGCAGAATACATCGGCGATCTTCCTCTCTATTACATTCCAATCGAGATCGCATTTCACGACCGCGATGAAGAATCTTTCAATCAACAAATAAATGATTATGTACGATCGAATCCTGTCAACAGCAAATTACATTAAAGAAAAAACAAAGAATTTTCTCCCGGAGACGGGCATCATTCTCGGCACCGGACTCGGCGGACTCGTGAATGAGATCGCAGCAGAATTCATTCTTGACTACAGCAGCATTCCTGATTTTCCTGTTTCAACAGTAGAAGGACATTCGGGAAAACTCATCTTCGGAAAACTTTCCGGAAAAAATGTAGTGGCCATGCAGGGACGTTTTCATTTTTACGAAGGATACACCATGCAGCAAGTAACATTTCCTGTGCGCGTAATGAAACTGCTGGGTATAAAACGGCTTTTTGTTTCCAATGCAAGCGGCGGAGTGAATCCCGCTTTTTCCATTGGAGAATTGATGATCATCAACGATCACATCAATTTATTCCCGACGAATCCGCTCATTGGTCCCAATGAAAAAAAATTCGGCGCACGTTTTCCCGACATGAGCGAACCTTATGACAGAAAATTAATTGCGCTTGCAAAAAATATTGCTGCAGAAAAAAACATCCGTGTGCAGGAAGGAATTTATGCCGGAATGAGCGGGCCTACTTTTGAAACTCCGGCCGAATACGCGTATGTGCGCAACATAGGCGCAGACGCCGTGGGCATGAGTACAGTTCCGGAAGTGATCGTTGCGCGCCACATGGAAATTCCTGTCTTCGCGATGTCGGTAATCACTGATCTTGGTGTTCCCGGAAAAATTGTAGAAGTCACACACGCAGATGTTCAGAAAGCGGCACAGGCAACAGAAAAAAAAATGACGTTGCTGATGAAAGAGCTGATCGCCAGACTCTAATTACAAATTACGGGATTACAAATTACGGATTGAGAAGTCCGACTTGCTTTGACCTAACGCGCCAAAACCATTCTCCATTATCAATTATCCATTAGTTACTCCTTCACAAATTTCTTCGTCACCACTTTATCTCCGCTCTTCATCTCGAGGAAATAAATTCCGGCGTCGAGAGCAGAAACATCAATCCGTTTGTTGTAATTCATCACGGAGTTTTCTTTCCACGACATCACGGATTGTCCTAGAGAATTGATCATGGTGAAAGAAACAGATCCTGCATTCGAAGCAGAAATGGTGATCGCATCCTGCGCAGGATTAGGGAAAAGAGAGACAGAGGCATCGAGTGGAGAATGATCTTTTATCCCGAGCGACATATCCACAAAGTTGAATCCTCCATTCGGATTCATTCCCCAGTTTCCGACGAAATTGAAAATAACATTGAACGCCCCATTCGAAAGATCGAAACTGAAGGCCGTTCCTGCACCACTGAATCCTCCACCGGTGGCTGTACCGAACAATAAACCAGCGGCAGATAAAGTAAGATCTCCATTCGGATTCTTTCCGTCAGCAAGTGTGAGGTCATGAATATCGGTGTAAGTATTGTTGGCGGGATCGAAAGAAAAAACTACTCCATTGGAATCAAGCCCGCCTTCTGAAGTAGTTCCATACATCATTCCATTCGGTGCCTGAACAAGTGCTGCTTTCGGTTGACAGCCACTTGCTGTTGTTAAATTATACAACGTGCTGAACGCAGATGTGCTTTCATCAAAGCTGAATATAGTTCCCACCGTATTTGTTCCTCCTGTCATTGTAAGTCCATAGAATTTTCCATCGGCAGCATGCAACAGACTTCCGTAAGGAGTTGTACCATCACCCACGCTGCTATTCAAACTATACAGCAAACTATAATTTGACGTAGCAGGATCATAACAAAAAAGTCCACCCTGGTTATTTGCTCCACCTGACATCGCCATTCCATATAATTTCCCGTTTGCAACAGTGAGCGCACTCCACGGATAACTACCATACGTGGAATTAAAATCATAGAGGTCGGTATAAACTCCATTCGATAAATTGTAACTATAGAGAACTCCGTTTGAATAAACTCCTCCATCCCACGTAACGCCATAGAGAACACCGTTCAACTCTGTGAGTCCCGACCACGGAATATATCCGTCTGCAAAATAAAAATCATGAACATCAGCATAAATATTATTGACAAGATCGTATCGGAAAATAACGCAACTACCGGATGGCCCGCCATTTTCTGATGTGCCATAAAGATATCCGTCACTCGCCTGAATCATGTTGCCGTAAGGATTGCATCCAGTGGCATAGAGAAAATCATAAACGTGAGCGAAGCCAACACCAGTTGGTGACATCTTACTGATAGTTCCACCGCCGGGGCTGCCACCAAAAGTGGTTGTCAGCCAATAAGACTGAGATTGTCCAATTGAAATTGTTGCCGCAGCGACAACAACGGAAAGAGTGAGTAGAAGTTTTTTCATGAGAACGACTTATTTGCTTTCAGAAAAGTAAATCATTCCTCCCGCAAAATCAAGTTGTAATTAAATTAATTATCACCGGATAATAAATAGCAATGCCATTTCACTGCTTCACATAGGAATAATTGGATAATTTGAACAGCACAGAATCTTTCGCGGCATTTTTAAGATAATAACCGGAGATCTCATCCTCATCGATAAACTTACCACGGAAAGTTCCCATGATAGTTCTCGCAGAATCGAGTTCGTAAAGAAAAAAATTGCTATCCTCAACAATTCCACTCACCGTGTACCAAATCGTTTTAGTCGTATCTGAAAAAGTTCCCGACACGCTGTTTCCGTCACCTGATGTTATTTTGATAACTCCGTTCGTATCCACAAAATAATAATTTCCGTAAGCGCGATTCGAATCCACATAAAGAAGCATTCCGATATCCCGGCCATCTATATTACCCGAAAGTTCTTTAGTTTTCGATTTCCAGTAATTCTCCATTGCCGAACTTTTTGTGGATGAAGACGAAGATGAATTATACCAGTGGTCATTACCCGTCACAAATCTTCCAATGTAATAAGCAGCCAGCAATACAATCATGATGACAGAAAGAATTGAACGTGGCGTTAAGTTGAATCTGTTCATGGTTGTTATTGCAACTATAGAATTTAAATAGCAATGAATTAGTGTTGATTCCAAAATGGAAATGTACATCAACTTTCCCGCCTGATTAGCAACAACAATTTAATTTATTGTACAACCAACTCCATTCCGCCAATTATCATTAGGGCATCTCTAAAAACACAGAAATGCAAGGCGGGAATTTACTATTCGTAAATGAGGATTTTGAGGACGTAGTCCAACGCAGCAGTTCGAAGTTATTAGAGATGCCCTTAAGAAATTCCATTTGATTGCCATTTACTTCCACTTACAGTTTCGTCATTTTTCACTGCATCACTATTTGTATCTTGTAGCTCTGTAAATTCGCCTGAATCCGTAATCGTAGTTACCGTAGAAAATTCGTAATCCGCCCGCAACGCCATGAAAAAAATTTTACTCTTTTCCATTCTCTTCTCTCCATTCTCTGTTCTCACAGCGCAAACTGAAAACTACAACGCGGTGAATGTTTCCAAACTCGGCCATTGGTGGAATCCTGCTCAGCCCGCCGAACCTACTTATGGAATAAAATACCAGGCCGTGTGGGGATGGTACCAGGCATCAACCGGAAAAGAATATGCGATCATCGGAACTTCTACCGGAACAGAATTCATTGACGTAACAAATCCTGCGACTCCTGTTGTGTGCGATTACGTTCCGGCTGTTCATGGAAATCTTATCTGGCACGAAATAAAAACATACCAGAATTATTGTTACATCGTGAGTGATGATGCCGCGCCGAATTCTTTTATCATCGCCGATCTTTCTTATCTCCCCGATTCTGTACACGTGGTGCGCGACGACAATTCAATTTTTGAACGTTGCCACACGATCTATGTTGACGGAGATAAATTGTATGGCGGATATGTGAATGGCGTGTCGAGTAGTTTTTATTATCCGATGGCCGTGTACGATCTTGCTGCCGATCCGACTACACCAACATTTATCCGCTCACTCGACCAGGATTATCCAGCGATCGGGCAGGTGCACGACATGTTTGTGCGAAATGATACGGTGTATGCGTCGTGTGCATACGACGGACTTTACATTTACAAATTCAACAATGGAACAACAAATGATTTTACAGAACTCGCCGCATTGCAGAATTATCCCGAGCAGGGATACAATCACAGCAGTTTTCTCACGCAGGACGGACGCACTGTAATTTTCATGGATGAAGTTCCTGCCGGTAAAGGAATAAAATCGCTCGACGTTTCCAATCTCGGAAATCTTACCGTGAACCAGGTTTTCCGTTCTCATGTCGGGAATACGCCACACAATCCATACATCATCGGGAATGATATTCTTGTTGCGGCGAATTACACAGACGGATTGCAGATCTTCGATATTTCCAATCCTGCAAATTGTGTGAGCACCGGATATTTTGATACCGACACGCTCATCAATTATCCAAACTATACGCAGGCATATCACGGTGTGTGGGGCGCGTACACGGATCTCCCGAGCGGGCACGTGCTCGCGAGCGATATGCAGAACGGGCTTTACATTTTCGATATTACACAGGCCACTTTACTTTCTGCAAATAATATTTCTGCGCCGCAACTTTCGCTGAGTGCGTTTCCGAATCCGTTCAGCGATAATTTTTTCATCAATTTAAAACTGGAAAAACCACAACCGATCACTTATGCTGTTTATGACAATGAAGGAAGAATGGTTTTGACAGAAACACAGGTAATGCCGGCAGGAAATTCTTTGCTCGATGTGGCGGGAGAAAAATTGGATGAGGGAACGTACACGGTGAAAGTTAACGGGGATAATTTTTCGGGAACGTCGAGATTAGTGAAGGCGAAATAAGTTGTGAGTTATGGGTTATTGGCAATTTATTAAGAAAAAAACTCATAACCCAGTACTCAATACTCAATACTATACGTATTCAACAATCCCTATTTATTGCATATTTTTATTGTGTGAAAACCCTGTTCACTTTTTCACTTTTTTTTCTTTTCGTTTTTAACGCGCTTCATTCGCAGACGCTGGAACTTTACCGCCACGATGTTTTGCTCGATACGGTTCCGTTTAAATTCGAGCGCTCTTCAAAAACCTATGATTATTCAAAATTCCGCGAGATCAGGATCGGCTGCCTGAACACCGGAAAAAAAGATCTCGTTTTTACCACGGCGCAGCAAGCGGTGATACATGATACGGCCTGGTTGCCCGCTACACCGAATGTGCATTATCCCAATTCTCTCAAGCCCGGACAGTACGGGGAAATTTCAATTATCTATACAGGGAATACAATTTCAGTGGAACGCATAAAAATAATTTCAAATTCAAGAACGGGTGCAGAGATCATTGCCCTGCATTGCACTTACAAAGATCCTGTGACGATAAATTATGACAACAAACTCTACAATTTCAAAGTGAAAGAAGGAGATCTTGCACATTTCAATTGCGTGATCATGAACAACGGAACAAAAACGATCACTGTTGATTCTGTTTCTTTTGCAGAACCAACGCTGAGCGTCGCCATGAAACTTCCGGTGAAAGTCGATCCCGGAAAAGCGGTAGAAGTAAAACTAAATGGGAATTCGAAAGGAAAAATGAATTTTTATTATGGTGGAAATCCTGCTTTCTTTTTTCATGCCGATAAAGGGCGGGAAGATTTTGTGACGCAGGAGTTCTCCTGTGTGATCATCCCCAATCTTGTCTTCCAGGGGCCCGATACATTTTTTGTCCGTCATGAAAAACGCGGAACAACTGTAACCGGCGAATTCAAATTCGTCAACAAAGGAAGCGTTACGCTCGACGCATCGAAATCCGGCAATCCCTGCATTGTGTTCGATAAAACCAGCATTGCGCCGGGAGAAAATTTTTCTGTGAAAGTTTCTTACAATACTTTGCTTGCAGATTCCGGGCATTTCACAAAAGAATTTCCGATCCTCTTCTCGCCGTTCTTTTATAGTTTCAGTGTGTACATGGCTGGCGAAGTGGATGGAAAATGGGAAGGAAAAAATTCTCTCGTAAGTGGTGTCGATGCAACTATCGACTACGGAACTATTTCAAACGACTCGGTGAAAGTGGTCAAGCGCGTGATCACGATGAAAAATAATTCAGGGGTGGCGATCACAGTTACCGGTGCAACTACATCCGACGGCGCACATGCAGGATGCTCGAAAAAAGATGCGATACAGCCGGGTGAAAATTTCCAGGTGATTTTTATTTACGATGCAACGCATGTCGGAATTTTTGAAAGAGCAATCAGCATCACTTATACTTCTGCGGATTGTACCAATGGACTTTTTACGAAAGTGATCCGGGTAAAAGGAGAAGTGAAAGGGAAGTGATTTTACATTTTTGATCTTAGAATTAATCCGTGCAAATCTGTGGCAAAATTCTTCAATATGAAATAATCTTTTCCTGAATAGAAATAAAATTGCCACAGATTTCGCAGATTATTCACAGATTGGTTTTGCTAAGTGATTTAGCTTTATTTGTAACACACAATTTTCCGGATTACTTTTCGAAGAATTTATTTTTGAATGAGCGAAGAAAAAAAATCCGGTGATCATTTCCGCGGCCGCGGCGCACAGATCAATCCACAGAATCGTTTTCTGAAACAGGAACGTGTGATGGAACATTACGAGCAGATCGATGAACCGCTTTTGCTCGACGAAAAAACAGAAATTATTTTCACGCATCCGAAAACCATCATCAACAAGGTGAACAGTCCCGATCTCATGGGGCTCTCGATGAATCCTTACCAGGGTTGCGAGCACGGGTGCGTGTACTGTTATGCGCGCAACACGCATACGTACTGGGGCTACAGCGCGGGACTTGATTTCGAACGGAAAATAATTGTGAAAGAAAATGCGGCAGAAATTCTTGCCAAAGAACTTTCTAATCCAAAAAGAATTCCGGAACCCATCATGTTCGCAGGCAACACCGATATTTATCAGCCGGTGGAAAGAAAGTTAGGCATCACGCGGAAGATGCTGGAAGTGCTTTTGAAATTCCGTCACCCGGTTGGAATGATTACAAAAAATGCACTCATTCGCCGGGATCTTGATCTTCTTTCAGAAATGGCAAAATTGAAACTCGTTCACGTCATGATCAGCATCACCGGCGTCGATGAAGAATTCAGAATGAAAACGGAACCGCGCACTGCTTCTTACAAACAACGATTTGAAACCGTGCAACAACTTTCCCAGGCGGGAATTCCTGTTGGTGTGATGGTTGCACCCATCATTTACGGATTGAACAGTCACGAAATTCCGGAGGTACTGAAAGCTGCTTCTGAAGCAGGAGCGATCACTGCGAGCTATACGATCGTGCGGTTGAATGGTGATGTAAGGATTATTTTCAAAGACTGGCTGAAAAAAAATTATCCCGACCGCGAACAGAAAGTGCTGCACGGAATTGAAGATACGCACGGAGGACAGATCAACGACAGCCGTTTCGGAACGCGCATGCGCGGAGAAGGAGAAATTGCAAAAAGCATCAATCGTCTTTTTAAAATTTCGAAAGCAAAGTATTTCCCTGAGAAAAGTAAATTCGAATACGATCTTTCGCTTTTCGATCCTCGCGCGGGCGATGCGCAGATGAAATTATTTTGAAATGGTCCGATCGTTGCAGCAACCCTAACAAAACATCTTCGTCTCTCACAAAACGTATCTTTGCATCGTGAAAAAAATATTTCTCGTTTTCCTTCTTTTCAGTACAACATTCATTCACGCACAATTCAGCGCATTCGACGGGTTCGACGACAACAGCAGCGGTTGGCTCACGAGGAATGATGATTCGGCAAAAGTTTATATTGATTCGGGGCAACTGGATGCGGAAATAAAATATGACGGAGATTTTCTCGATGCAAAAGGAGCGGTGATCGATTCCATGAAACCATTCCGCGCCGAGATCAGCACAGGTTATATTTCAGGTGCGGCGAATATTCCGTACGGTTTGTGCTGGGGAGCCGGCGACGTGAATAATTATTTTGCATTTTACATTACCGGCGACGGGCGATACGGATTTAAAATGCAAACGAACAATGTTTGGAAAGAGATCATTGCTCCTACTCCTAATTCATTTATCAATGTGAAAGGCGTGAACTGGCTTCGTGTGAATGCAGTGAATGTGAACGGGAAAATGAAACTGAATCTCTGCATCAATGAACTTGTAGTAAAAACAATTGACTTCATGGCTCCTTACGGAACTTTTTTCGGAATTTATATCGGAGGAAGGCAACATCTTCTTTTCGACAACTTCATTGTTTACCAGAGAGGAAAAACGCAGGAAGAATTCGAACCCTGCGATCTTTCTGTTTCATTGAATTGTAAAATGGGAGAGCTTGGTTACAGCAATGAAATATATAAATGGAAATGCTGTATGACGAACGGCATGCGAGTCGATGAAGATTCTGCTGTTGTGCGTTTCTGGTATTCCGATGCGCGCGCGGGAGATTATTCGGTGATCATTGCAGAATTGCCATCGACAGGAAGCGTGGAATTTTCGAAAGCCGCCGACCAGGACATGCGCGACTATCTTGCGGAAGGAGACAGCATCATCACGATCTCGAATGAACCCATTGCAAAAATTTCTGTTGGCAATGAACAGAATATTTATCGCATCGGTGCTGTTTATACGGCGCACGATCTCGATCACAACCTTTATATCAGGCGGTATTACCTGCAACGTACGTGGGGAAATTCGAAAGGAATGGTTTTCCAGTTCATTGTGCCGGAACACAGTCCTTCCATTGATGTGCTCGATCAATTGGTGAAGGAGATTATTTCCACTTCCGAATTCAATTGAAATTTCAAAAAATGAAACGTCTTTCCATTCACGTAACGGGAAAAGTACAGGGCGTTTTTTTCCGCGCGTCCACAGCAACAAAAGCGAAACAGATCGGCCTTACCGGGTTTGTGCGCAATGAGAAAGATGGAAGTGTTTACCTGGAAGCACAGGGAAATGAAAAGCAGTTGGAAGAATTTCTCGTGTGGTGCAGGCGCGGGCCTGAGCGCGCGGTAGTGAAAGAAATTGTGGTGGATGAAATTTCATTCACAGCACAGGATGATTTTTTCATTCTGAAATAATTTCCAGAACTTTTTCAAATCCGAATCTCATTTCGTGCGCTGCTTGCGCTCCTTCATCAATAAAAAAATCCGAAAAGCCACAGTGGTATTCTGTCACCCGAACCGTATTCGATGTTATCGAGTGCTAAAAAAGAATTTTTTATTCCTTTCACCTGCTTCCGGTCTTTGTTCTTCCCTCCTACTTCAAATGTAAAATGCCCGTCAACGATAAAATCTCCATCCTGTGGCGCTTCCACTTTATGATGCGATGATACCTGGTTAATGAAAAATGTTTCCCTTAGATTTCCTGCGTTCGCACCTTCCTTCGAAATGCAATAGGAGAGATTGGTGTTTTGTAAATATATCTTTTCGGGTTTGGTCATGGTGCCGTAACCTTTTTTTGATTCACGCAGCAACGAAAAAAGTTTCGCATCAGCAAGGTGATCGAAGTATTGCAAAATGGTTTGCCTCGAAACTTCAATGGTACTACTCAGTTTTAAAAGATTCGGTTGCATCGGTGGCGCAAGTGCTACCATGTACAGTAATCGTTTTAGTTTTATGATGTAGGATGGATCCACGTGCCTGCACAGCACAATATCTGTTTCAAGTGAAGTGTTGATCACATTGTTCAATCGTGTGTAATAGGCATCCGTTCCTTCCATAAAAAAAGGATAATATCCGTGCTTCAGGTAATCGTTGAAAAATTCCAGTGGCCTGATCTTAGCGCATATCTTCCGGGAGATCGCAACATGATTCCTGATCAGGTCCTTCAATGATATGGCATCGAATTTTTCACCGGTTTTCAATTGAAGAAATTCACGGAATGAAAGCCCGTGCATATCATAGACCACAGCTCTTCTGCTCAGGTCTGCATTACCTTTCAGTAATTCGAGGATGGAAGAACCAGTCGCTACCACATGCAGTTTCGGATAAGAATCGTAAATATTTTTCAGGTGCTGCGACCAATTGGGGTATTTGTGCACTTCATCCACAAAAAGATGCGTGCCTCCTTTTTTATAAAGATCATCAGCAAGATCCACGAGACGATTTTCGGAAAACCAGAGATTGTCGAGTGAAACGTATAATCCTTTGCGGCTTTCCCCGAACTGGCGATGGAGTTGCCGAAGCAGTAAAGTGGTCTTCCCCACACCACGCGACCCTTTGACAAGGATCAGCCGGTGCTTCCAGTTGATACTTCCGGCAATGTAACGATCCGGCACGCCAGGCAGATCTTCTATGAGGCGCGCCTGGATTTCAAAAAGCTCCTGCATTGTATGTGTTATTTATACAAAACAAATATACTACTTTTTGATATATATAAATATCATTTTTTTATTTTTTTGTTATCTATATTTAACAATTATTTTTACCCGCTCCAGCAACCAATCAGGACATACCGGCTGAATGCCTCATAACATTTTTAAACAACTTTTACCCCCCTTTTTATGTAATTTCGCCTGTCAACTTCGCGTTATTTCCAGAAAGAAACATGGCCGATTCCATTTACGACAAATATGAGCCGGTGATCGGGCTTGAAGTGCATACGCAACTGCTTACAAAAAGTAAAGCGTATGCATCCGATGCTGTCGAATATGGCGCCATGCCCAATACACTGGTCAGTCCGCTTACACTTGGTTTGCCGGGAACACTCCCGATGAGTAATCATCGCGTGATCGAATTTGCTATCCGCCTTGGCCTCGCTACGCATTGCACTATACGCGAGCGCAACGAGTACGCGCGGAAAAATTATTTCTACGCCGACCTTCCGAAAGGATACCAGGTCACGCAGGATAAAACTCCGATCTGCACGAATGGATTCATTCACATAAAAAATTCTGACGGAAGTGAAAAACAGATAGGCATTCACCGGATTCACATGGAAGAAGATGCCGGAAAAAGTATGCACGATACTGATCCAACAGATACACTTGTTGATCTTAATCGTGCAGGAACACCTTTGCTGGAAGTTGTGAGTGAACCGGAATTACGTTCTGCCGACGAAGCTTACAAATATCTCACAGAGGTCCGGCGCCTGGTTCGCTATCTCGACATCTGCGATGGAAATATGGAAGAAGGAAGTCTGCGTTGTGATGCGAATGTTTCCGTGCGCATAAAAGGTGCGGAAAAATTCGGAAGGAAAGTGGAAGTGAAAAATATGAATTCGATCAGCAATGTGAAACGCGCGATTGAACATGAAATAAAAAGACAGATCGATATCATCGAATCGGGAGGAATTGTTGCGCAGGACACGCGCGCATTCGACGCAACAACCGGAACAACGTCTTCTCTCCGGAGCAAGGAAGATGCGAATGACTACCGTTATTTTCCGGAACCGGATCTTCAGCCGGTGATCGTTTCGCAGGAGGAAATTGCAAAAGCTAAAAAAAATCTCCCCCCGCTTCCCGGCGAACTTTTTAAAAAATATACAAAGGATCTTCACCTGTCGGATTATGATGCGGGCGTACTCACGGATGCAAAAGAGATCGCACTTTTTTTCGAAGAGATCCTGAAGCACACCTCGAATGCAAAAGCTGCTGCTAATTGGGTAATGGGCCCGGTGAAATCTTTTCTCAATGAAAATGCGCTGCACATTTCAGAATTTCCTGTGAGTACTGAACGTCTCGCATCGCTTATTACACTCGTCGATTCCGGGAAAGTGAGTCACGCCATGGCGAGCCAGCGCATATTTCCACTCATGACAAAGGAAATTTCGAAAACACCGCTCCAGCTTGCAGAAGAAAATAATCTCGTCCAGGAAAGTGACAGTGATGCGTTGCTCGGGATCATCAAAGAAGCCGTCGCAAAATATCCGGCGAAAGCAGCGGAATACCGGAACGGAAAAACAAATCTTCTCGGGTTGTTCATGGGTGAAGTGATGAAACTTTCCAAAGGAAAAGCAGATCCGAAAGCAACAAACGAATTACTCAGAAAAATCCTGGAGGAACAGCTATGAAAAAAAATTCAGCTCCCGTTTTTGTTTTTTTCCTGTTCCTTATCGCTTCATGCAGCGAAGAACAGAAAAAAGGAAATCTTTTTGTCAATGGAAATTTTTCAAATTGCAAGAATGATACACTTTATTTTGTTGACGTTTCCCAGAGTGAAATGAAAGTGATCGATTCCGTTGTAACAGATGATCAGGGCGCTTTTGAATTTCATATCACTGTCCCTTACGAAGGGTTTTTCAATATTGATGTTGGAAAGAATACACATCAATTCGCAACCGTCGTTGCAGGGCCCGGCGATTCTGTTCATCTCACCGGCGATGCGAAAAATCTCGGCTACACCTGGAAAACTTCCGGCTCAAAAGAATCGCAGCGGTTCAATGAATTCAGCACTTACGTTTCCAGACTTTCGAAAAAAAGAGAAGTGCTCCAGAACAGGAATGATTCTGTACTTTCCGATTTTCAGTTCCAGGTGAGTGTGCTGAAAGATTCAACTAAAATTCCTGATCTCGATAAAAAATACGGTGACCAGATCATGACCATACAGGCAGAACTCGATTCGGTGGAAGAAGAAGGCGCCGGCGAAATACGAACATTCATTGACAAAGATGTTTCTTCCTTCACCAATATTCCCGCACTTCGATTACTGGATCCGTATGATAATTTTCCGTATTACGAAAAAGTAACAACCGCTCTCGAAGCCAAATACAAGAATACTCCCAATGTGGAATTGTTGCGGAAAATGATGGAGCATTATCGCCCGCTCTGTAAAGGACAAGTTGCTCCCGATATTGAACTCAATGATCCGGATGGACATCCTTACAAACTTTCTTCACTCCGCGGAAAATATGTGCTCATCGATTTCTGGGCGTCTTGGTGCGGGCCTTGCCGCGCCGAACTTCCGAATGTGGTCGCGAATTATAAAAAATATCATGACAAAGGTTTTGAAGTTTTCAGCGTTTCACTCGACGACAATAAAAAAGACTGGACCGATGCAATAAAAAAAGAAGGACTCACCTGGCCGTATCATGTGAGCGATCTCATGCGCTGGCAATCATCCGTGGTCACACTTTATAATTTTCAGGGAATTCCGAAAACTGTCCTGCTCGATAAAGAAGGACGCAACATTGACCGTGACCTTCGCGGGCAGGCGCTCACTGACGCGCTCGCGAAAATTTTTCCTGACCCGATAACCTCTGCAGTAAAATAATTGTAACAAATGATATTCCCAAAGCGTCTTACCCGCGCTAAATTCCATCCACACATGAAAACAAAATTACTTCTCTCTTCTCTTTTTCTTCCGGCAATTTTTTCTGCACAATCATCCGCGAAAGCTTATTTCCAGCAAGACGTTGCTTACGAAATTCATGTTTCTCTCGATGATACCAAAGATGAATTGCACGCGAAGGAAACAATCATGTATAAAAATAATTCTCCCGATCAGCTCACTTTTATTTACATGCATCTTTGGCCGAATGGTTACAAAGATGACAACACTCCCCTCGGCCGACAGTTGCTGCAGGACGGCGATCTTTTTATGCATTATGCGAGTGAAAAAGATCATGGCTGGATTGACTCGCTCGATTTTAAAGTGGATGGACAATCTGTTAAGCTCGAATATGAAACAAATTCACCCGACATTGGAAAAATTTTCCTGAACACTCCTCTTCAACCCGGAGGACAAATTGAAATTTCTACTCCGTTCCATGTTCATATTCCGAGTGGAAAAATTTCACGTCTCGGCCACATCGGCCAGCAGTACCAGATCACGCAATGGTATCCGAAACCGGCAGTGTACGACAAAGACGGATGGGAACAGATTCCTTATCTCAACCAGGGAGAATTTTATTCTGAGTTCGGAATTTTTGATGTGTACATTTCTCTTCCGAAAAATTATGTGCTTGGCGCGACCGGCGATATTCAGGACAACCAGCCGGAAAAAGATTTTCTCGACAGCATTGCAAAAGCTTCGAAAGACATTGCGCTCTACAACAAGAAGGATGATCAATTTCCCGAATCATCCAAAGAATGGAAAACCGTTCACTATCACCAGGAACACGTTCATGATTTTGCATGGTTCTGCGACAAACGTTATCACGTTCTCAAAGGAGAAGTGGAACTTCCGCACACGCACGCGAAGGTGACCACGTGGGTGATGTACACGAACCAGTATGCCGACATCTGGAAAGATGCGATTCCCTATGTGAATGATGCGTTGTTTTATTATTCTAAATGGAATGGCGATTACACGTATGATGTTTGCACTGCCGTGGATGGTGCATTAAGTGCGGGAGGCGGAATGGAATATCCGAACATCACAGTGATAGGCGCAGCATCGAACGCGATGATGCTCGACATCGTGATCACGCATGAAGTGGGACACAACTGGTTTTACGGAATGCTCGGCAGCAACGAACGCAAGCATGCGTGGATGGATGAAGGAATTAATTCTGCGAATGAAGAACGTTACGTTGCAACAAAATATCCGAACGCAGCTTTGGTCGGAGGAAAAGCAGGGCCAAGCAAAGTTTCTCACATATTCGATCTCGATCAATATTCTCATGCAGCAGAATATTACGAAGGATATGCTTTCTGCGCGCGCACTGCATCCGATCAGCCGATAGAAACGCATTCGAAAGATTTTACAACAATCAATTACGGAACGATCGTGTACATGAAGAGCGCGGTGGTCTTCACTTACCTGCGCGCGTACCTCGGCGATTCTCTTTACGACAAATGCTTTCAGAATTATTTTGACAAATGGCACTGGCATCATCCCATGCCGGAAGATATCCGCGCGGTGTTTGAACAAACTACCGGAAAAAATCTTTCCTGGTTTTTTGATGATCTCATTGATACGGATAAAAAAATCGATTTTAAATTAAAAGCCTGGGATAAGTTTCCCGCAACAGATGCTAAATATCCGAACGCTTATGGTGTTGAGGTAAAAAATGTAGGAGAAGTTGCAGGCCCCGTTTGTGTAAATGCGATCAAAGACGGAAGAGTCGTAGCAACAAAATGGTTCGATCCTCTTCCGGTGAGTGACACCGTCGGATTCTGCATTTTTCCCGCCGGCGATTACGATGCATTCGAAATAGATCAGCCGGGAAATATTCCGGAGATCAACCGGAAAAATAATACCGCGTACACGCACGGAGTGTTGAGAAAAGTTGAACCGCTCAAATTACAATTCGGCGGAAGTCTCGACGATGCGCACCGCACACAATTATTTTACGTGCCGGCACTGGGATTCAACATGTATGATAAATTCATGTTCGGTGCTGCAGTTTACAATCATGTTATTCCCGGAAAAACTTTTGAATGGACGGCAGTTCCGATGTATTCCTTCGGTGATCATTCCATCGTTGGACATGCGGACGCATTTTTAAATTTCAAACCAAATGGATTTATTCATGACTGGAGGATCGGTGCGAATGCAAATATGTATCATTATTACACGGTGCAACCGTACGATTATCCTGAAGGAACCCAAACACCTGACCGGAGGTTTGTTTTTAAAAAGGTAGCTCCGGAAATGAAATTCAATTTTAAAAAATGTTATCCGCGTAGTCCGATCTCTCAGAGTCTTCGTTTGCGCGGGATATGGTTGCAGACAAACCAGTTTCAATACACGGTGAATGTGGGGCCCGTTTCGAATATTGAAACGATCACGGAGATCAAGGCGCCGGTAAAAGAATATTATGAAGCGATGTATTCGATCTCCAGCTCAAGAAAAATAAACGGATGGGATGCGAATCTTGTTTTCCAGGGCGGCGATTACATGAACAAATTACAAGTGACCGGAAATTATCATCTCACGATAATGAAAAATAAAAATATTGATTTCCGTTTTTTCACAGGAACTTTCTTAAAAACACTTCCTGAAGATGCCGGCCGCTACAGTTTCAAAACCAGCAGTTGGGGCCCGCTCGGGATAGGAAATCAGGATTATCTTTTCGACAATATTTTCTTCGGAAGAAGTGAACAGAACGGATTGTTTGCACAGCAGATGGCCATTGCCGACGGAGGATTTAAAATTCCAACAGCAGTGGGAAGAAGTGATCAATGGTTGTCGGCGCTTGATGTGACGATCCCGATGCCGGTGCAGAATAAATATTTAAGCCACATCAAATTTTTTGCCGATGGCGCTATTTGTTCTACGCAAGCAAGCGGTATTCGTCCGTTCCAGTATGAAGCGGGAATTCAGCTCAGCATCATACGCGGAGGATTCTGCGATGTATTTTTCCCGCTTGTTTATTCGAAGGACATCAAAGATGAGATCCAGGCGAACGATCTTAAATTCGGAAACCTCATCCGCTTTACTTTCAACATCGGTTCCTTCAATCCTTCTGAAATCGCAAAAAGCATTCAATTGTAATGAGCGAAAATCTCAAAGGAAAAATTTATTTCGCTTCCGACTTTCATCTCGGCGCACCCGATCATGCATCGAGTCTTGTGCGTGAAAAGAAAATCGTGGCGTGGATGAATTCGATCAAAGCAGATTGTTCTGAACTTTTTCTTGTCGGCGATATTTTCGATGCATGGTTCGAATACAAGCGTGTAGTGCCGAAAGGATTTGTTCGTTTGATGGGAAAAATTGCAGAGTTTACCGACGCAGGAATTCCCGTTCATGTTTTTTCCGGCAATCATGATATGTGGATGTTCGGTTACCTCGTGGATGAGTGCGGCGTTAAATTATATCACGCGCCGATGCAGCGCGAGTGGAACGGAAAAAAATTCTTCATCGGTCATGGCGATGGCCTTGGACCCGGCGATGGCGGTTACAAATTCATGAAAGGCGGATTCCGGAATAAATTTCTCCAGTGGTGTTATGCGCGGCTGCATCCGAATTTCGCTGTACGATTAGCGCAGAAAATTTCGATGAGAGGATTTGAAAAAAAAGAAAAACAATTGAAATATCACGGCGATGATAAAGAACTGCTGATGCTTTTCTGCAGACAGAAATTAAAAACAGAACATTTCGATTATTTTATTTTCGGCCACCGCCACATTCCGCTCGATCTTGAATGCGGAAAAAATTCACGTTACATTAATCTTGGTGATTGGATAAGATCAGAAAGTTACGCGGCGTTTGATGGAGAAAAAGTGGAGTTGAAGAAATTTTCAGTTTAACGAAACTCTTCTCAATTTCAAGAAGAAACTTCCCGTTAATTCTGCGGCATATTATTCTTTTCCCCTACCTGTGTGAAATGGCCGCTTCTTAAACTAAAACTTCCCCACACTTCGTAACATTTCCCGTTTCCGTCCATGTAAACGAGATACTTGTAGACTATTTCATTTTTTAACGGATCAAAGATTAACACCGGAAAATCATCTTTGAGGTGGTGAACGCTTACGAAATCATCACACACATTTTCAGTAGTGACGCCAAACCAATTCGCATTCTGTTTTGGATTAAGCATCCTGATCGTATCTGCATAGACTGAGTCGGTAGCCAGCATGTAACAAAAATCCTTTTCATCTCCGCCGGCCGGACCCATCACATACCAGGTCGAAGCCATGACAATGAATTCGTGTACACCATCTTCGTCACTATTCAATTCAGTTATACTGGTGACCGGGTTCATACCCAATTCTTTTATGTGCAATCCCTTTTCATTTTCATAAAAAACAAAAGATTCATCCAGCGGATTACACTGCATCCCGCATTTCTGCCCGGAAAGGCTGAGTATCTTGAAATAATTTCCGGGAGCATAATCAAATCTTCCGTCTGTGTAAGCAGCTTTGTCGTCAGGCGCAAAAGTTTCATTCAACGAATCGATGTAATAGCGGATGATGAGTGAATCCTTCACATGGTTACAGTTCGCCGGGGAGAGTGGAATCACTTTTCCACAGAGTAAAGCTGGTACAGCAAGAAAGATGATCAGGATTTTCCGCATGTGATTCGGATTTTAGCTTACGCCAAATTACGAAACACTTCTCAATGCAGCGGCGTTCCGTTCTTGCTGTGATGACCGTAATCCGGAATTGGATTGTCAGAAAGAATAATAGGATTCAGAAAATGTAATACCGGTTTGTTATCCGCATATTTCTGCAGCAACTCACGTCGCCCGTTCGGTTTCAGTTTTTTCAATTCATAAATATCTGTTCTGCGGTCCTGCAGGTTGCGCACACTTCCGTTCGAACGAAGTTTTTTTAGCAGATCGAGATCAAGATCGGCAATGAGCACTGTTTCTGCATTCGGTGTTGCTTCTGCTTTTATTCCATTGGTAGGAAAAGCAAAATCGGCAGGAGTGAAAACTGCTGACTGCGCAAACTGGATATCCATGTTATGTACCTTCGGAAGGTTTCCTACTCCACCTGCGATGGCTACGTAACATTCGTTTTCAATTGCCCTGGCGCGCGCGCAGGTGCGAACACGAGTGAAAGAATTCTGCGTATCGGTGAGAAAAGGAACAAAAAGAATTTCCATTCCATCGAGCGCAAGTAAACGTGCAAGCTCCGGGAATTCGATGTCGTAACAAACCAGGACGCCTATCTTTCCAGAATCTGTATCAAAAACTTTTAATTTATTTCCACCGGTAATTCCCCATGCGGCAACTTCATTCGGCGTTGCGTGAAGTTTGGAATAACGTTCCAGCGAACCATCGCGCCGGCAGAGATAACCTACATTAAAAAGTTTTCCTTCTTTTATGAAAGGCATGCTGCCCGTAATGATATTCACGTTGTAAGTGATCGCATAGTCAATAAATTTATCACGCAGCGGTTCGGTGAATTCGGCAAGACTCCTGATCGCATCCGCTTCAGACTTGTGGTTGAAGTCGGCCATGAGCGGTGCGTTGAATAATTCGGGGAAGAGTGCGAAGTCGGCATTGTAACCGGAAACAGAATCGATGAAGAATTCTATTTGTTCGCAGAGCGAATTCATATCGGTGAATGAACGCATTTCCCATTGTATGAGTCCGAGCCGCACAATACTTTTTCCGTGCTGCAATGTTTTCTTATGTTCGGCATACAGCACATTGTTCCATTCCATGAGCGTTGCAAATTCCTTCGACTCCACATCGCCGGGCATATAATTCACGAGTAATTTTTTCACGTGAAATTCATTCGAGAGTTGAAATGAAAGAACCGGGTCATAGATCTCTTTCATTTTTACTTTATTAATATATTCTTTAGGCGTTACTTTATCGGCATGTGCTGCGAAATTCGGAATACGGCCGCCGAAGATGATGGATTTAAGATTCAGTTTTTCGCACAGCTCTTTTCGCGCATCGTAAAGACGACGTGCAAGACGAAGCCCGCGATAATCGGGATGAATGAAAACTTCGATCCCGTAAAGAACGTCGCCTTCTTTTATATGTGTGCTGAAAGTATAATTTCCCGTAATGGCTTGGTACGTGTGATCATCTCCGAAACTTTCGTAATTCACGATGATCGACAGTGCACATCCCACCACTTTTCCATTTACAAGAACTACAATTTGTCCCTCGGGAAAAGTTGCGAGCAACTGTCTTATATTTTCTTCTGACCAGATGGAACCATGCCAGTTTTTGTAAGCTTCCACCATGGAATTGCGCAATCCCAAATAGTCATCTACGTTGAGATGCCTCACTTCTACTTTACGAATATCCTTAAGCAGATTATTTTTTTTCAATCCGCCTCTTACCGTCCGTTGCATAACCTTGAATTTTGAAAAACATTATAATATTTCACCCCCGTACACTTTCTCACATTACAAATGTTCATCAAAAAAAAATCAATTAATCCCGGATTTCGATTGTTGGTGGAAAATCCGTTACCGTTGCATGGTTTCCGGGAATGGATGGACCGATTAATTCACCGAATCAGAATTGATAAAATTTATTATCGAGGATTAGTTTTTGATCTTTACGTGTGCTGTTTTGTGGTGAAACAAATGATTGAAAAAAGGATGCTCCCACCTGTTAATGTTTTTTTTATTATTCTTCACTTCGTCGTAATAACCGGATCTTTTCAATTGTCCGTACCCGCGAAGGCGCGCAAGGCCGATCGCTTTTTTGTAACAATTCTTTGCGTAATGGTAAGAATGATCTTTGCAGGCATAATCTCCTTTGTAACTCAGAAAGAAAAATTTATTGACGGTCGAATCAAACCTGCACGTGGTGTCATTGATATTTTCCAGGCGATAATCAATTTCCGGTTCATAGGGGCTAATGGCCCATGCCTGCAAATAAAATTTTCTTACCAGCGCAGTATCATGTTTTGTCCATGCTTCATCACCACTGATCTCTGCCGACCGGAATTGCAAAACATAAATGGAATCGCGATGTATCTGCGTTCGGGCAGAAAAAGAAATAAAAAAGGCAAGTGCGAATAAAAATATTTTCATGGCTCCTGCAATTTACGAAAGCAAACAGATCACTCAGAATTTTTTCTCTTTTATGATTGGAATATTGAAATCCGAAAAACGGATCCACACGGGTGAAACACGGAAATGAACAAGATCCTTCCATGTTTCTTTCCGCTCTCTTCCATCAGGAAATTTTTCAAAATAAATTTCCAGCAGTTCTTTTTCATCCGGCCCCTTCAACACTTCCGCTCTTCCTTCATACTGCACAGTCTGTTCATTTTCCCATCCGATCACAAAAGCAATGGAAGGATCAGCAATAAGATTTTTATATTTTCTCGAAGTAGTAACCGTGTCAAAAATTATTTCAAGGTCGCGGTTGACTGCAAATCCAACAAGCGCTGCTTCCGGAATTTTATTTTTCGTAACTGTTGCAAGCACTGCATGCCTGTGTTTTGAAATAAAATCGAAGAGAAAATCTTTTGTCATTTTTTTGTAATGAACTAAATTCTTCAACGTTCAAAAACAGAAACTCCCGCTTATCGGTAAAGACAGGCAGGAGTTTTTCGGGCCCTGTAATTAATAATTTTCAGAATGGAAGGTCGTCGCTTCCTCCGCTGGTGAATGTGCTTACATCAGGAGCGGGTGCTGACTGATTCATTTGCACAGCGGGATTATTCTGCGCCATATTATTTGCCGGTTCAATTTTCCACGCTTCCACGGTATTGAAATACTTTAGCGGGCCGCCGTCCTTCGGTGTCCATTCTCTTCCGCGGAGATTGAAATAAACGCGGATCTCATCGCCGGGATTGAACCGATCGATGAGTGAACATTTATCCTGCACGAGTTGAAAAGTGATATGCTGTGGATACTGCGAAGAATTATCGGTGATAATAAAATCGCGTTTGCGGAAACGATCGGAGACTTTTTGCTCGTCGGTTTTTAATTTGAGTACGCCGGTAATGTTGAACATGATTGAAGAATTTTGGATTTTGAATTATAGATTTTTGATTTGCGAACAACGAAAGTAGAAAAGTTTGGAATGATGAAACTTAAATTCTCTATGATGTTGATAAGTATTAATGAGTTGACTATCAGAAGAACCGGAACACTGAATTTAATCTCCCCTAATCGCTCATCAAAACTTTCGCCCATGAATGAATTTTCAACAGTACAATCCTCCCACGAATGAATTCATGGGCTATTGCATATCACTCAACAGAACCTTCCACGCCTCCCCTACTTTTCCTTCATCCAACAATCGCGCAGCTATGTGATGCAGATGGTCATCCATCTTCGCGTGATCTTTTCCATAAACTTCGAACACTTCGAGAATCGCTCCCGACATTTTGAAATGCTCCACCTCTTCTGCAGATGGAAGGTGCTCCACATTTCCAAGCAGGCCAAGATGATTTCCGGTGAGCACTTTACTCGTGCGGATGTGTTCAGGAATATTATCAACACCGATCCCAAGTGTGGCCAGCGGTTTTTTCACTGTGAAAATTGCGCTGCCGGAAGCTCTGCAATAAAGATCGCCACCCATTCGCGAAACAAGATCTATTTTCTGCTGATCGATCATTTGTGTTTCCGGGTTCAGAATATTTTCGCTGACGTGCAGCATCACAATTTCGCAGATCACTAAATTTCCCGCACCACCCTGCTGTCCGAATTCTTTCACTTCAAGAACTTTGCACTCGAATTGTACCGGCGCTTCTTTCACACGGGGAGGTTTTACTTTCACAGAAGGAATTTCCGTCAATCCCGCTTTCACAAATTCATTCACGCCTTTCGGGTATTCCGCGCTGGTCAATGACATCTGGTGCACCATTGAATAATTCACAATGTTGATCACACATTCGGGAACTTCTTTCACATTATCGTGCGTATTCTTCGTGTGTCCTGTGCGCCCGCTGCGCGACGGAGAAAAAATAAGAATGGGAGGTTTCGCCCCGAAACAATTAAAAAAACTGAACGGGGAAAGATTTATGTTTCCGTCTTTGTCCATCGTACTTGCAAATGCAATAGGGCGTGGAGCCACTGCATGCAATAAGTACTGATGTAGAATATTTGTTTTGAGGTCGTGTGGATCGAAGGATAGCATAGTGCAAATATAGAATGGAGACGGGAGGGAGGAGTGCGGAGTTCAATTTTTTTTATCAGGATCCATCCTTCGAATTTTTATCAACTACCGGTAACACAATGGAAATAAATGCTTCCTATAGCTATTTCACTATCAGGAAATGCTGGTTAGCGTAAATTACGCCGGCTCAGCTTTTTTTTATTATCTTTTCATGCGTAAGGGTTGTTTTAACCCAAGAGATAAAGATTTGCAAACCGGCAATAACAGTAAAGTCACGCAAGTAGATGACTGTTACTCTTATGACCGGGAATAAATAATTCATCCGCTTGCATTTTAAAGAATTTGGAACAGCCAACAACTATTTTGAATTGGAAACTATAGTTCTGTCAAAAATTAATTAAAACACAAAGCCATGAAAAAAATATTATTATCACTCCTATTGCCATCGCTATTTTTTAGCTTGTCGGCTCAAAATGTAAATGACGATGTTTTGCACCTGCAAAAATCCAATGCTTCACTGAAAAGCCAATTGAAAGAACAGCAGGCATTACTGTCGGAGCAAACAAGAAAAACCGACAGTATTTTTTCATTGCTTCAATCAGCAAGCGGTGAAATCAAAAAAAATACAGACAGCCAAAATTCCATTACTCATTCCATTTCCGATTTAAAGGAACAAACAAAAAACAGCAGCCAAATTACCAGTAATATTAGTGATGCTTTCGGTAAAAGAAGGACTGCCGCAATCATCGGTTTGCTTGTTTCGGCCGTTATCGCTCTTCTATTTTTATTTTATCTGAAAAAGAAATTATCTGCCGTCAATAATGGCATGAAACAAAACGAAGAAAATTTCAATCAAAAATTTTCACAGATAAATCAATTCCTGGATAAGGAAATTGGTGAGCTTAGATCACTACAGGAAAAACAAAATAATGAAAACAATGCGCGATTGACAAAGCAAACGGCAGATACCAATGAAAACATTAATAAATTGAGCAAGGAAGTGAATAAAAAAATTGAAAGCGAAATCCAATCGTTGAAAGGAATAGTTCAAGAACAGCATTCCCAATCTGCCAGAGAATTCAGCGAAAAGATTTCGGAATTGAATCAAACCGTTGAAAAGAAAATTGCGGCCATCAAAAATGAATTGGATGCGAATAAGGGAAAATGAAATAAATGAAATTCATTCGTATGTAATTGTTACGTGCCCCTGCAGGGTCGGGCTATCCGCGGCACATGGTGCCCTGCTTCTATCCCTGCCCGAATAAGCACAGTAGAGGCGGCCTACCCGAAAATTTTCCCCTCCCTCCTCACTCCGTTCTCCATTCTCATTTATCTTCGTCTCATGAACAAAACAGTTCTCATCACAGGCAGCACTTCCGGCATCGGCCTCGGCATAGCAAGAGAATTTGCAAAAGCAGGTTACAATATTTCTTTCAACGGACTTGAAAAAGACGGGCCTGAAATTGCTGCGGCAATCGGAAAAGAATTTTCTGTGAAAACTTTTTTTTCGAATGCCAATCTGCTTGATGTTTCCGCGATTGAAAAATTCATTGGAGAAACGGAAAAAAATATTGGTACAATAGATATTCTTGTGAACAACGCAGGCGTGCAACATGTTTCTGAAATTGAGAATTTCCCTGTGGAAAAATGGAACATGATCATCGGGCTGAATCTCTCCGCTGCTTTTCATACCACGCGGCTTGTTCTCGGTGGAATGAAAAAAAAAAATTGGGGACGCATCATCAACATCGCGAGCGCACACGGGCTCGTAGCGAGCGAGTTCAAGAGCGCGTACGTGGCTGCGAAGCACGGGCTCGTGGGATTTACAAAAGTTGCTGCACTCGAAGGCGCGCCGTTCGGCATTACTGCGAATGCTATTTGCCCGGGATATGTGGATACTCCATTGGTGAGAAATCAAATCAAAGATCAGGCGAAGACGCATAACATGAGTGAAGAAGAAGTCATTTCAAAAGTAATGCTGCAAAAACACGCGATAAAAAAATTCGTGAAGACAGAATCGCTTGGTGCGCTTTGTGTTTTTCTTTCCGGCGATCACGCGGAATTAATTATTTTGTTATGCGCCATTTTTGTCCATCCTTCGTTGCATTTCTTGGCCGTAGTCGCTCCACTATGGCCTGCAAAATGCGTCTCGGCTGAACAAAAATGGCATCATAACAATTCCAAAAAATGAATTTTAAACAGCCTCTTAAAATCCCGTTGATTCTTCGGTAATTTTTTCCAACTGCCACTGACAACTGCCTCCCACCTATTCCCCCAGTATCCTCTTAATATCCGGCCTGAAATATTTTTCACTCTTCATCACTTTGCCATCTTCGCGGAAGATCGGTTTTCCATTCGCATCGAGTTTCGACATGTTGCTGCGGTGAATTTCATCAAACACTTCTTCGATCTTGTATTGCAATCCGTGACGGAGAATAGTTCCGAACGTTATGTAAAGCAAATCGCCGAGAGCATCTGCGATCTCCACAAGGTCGCCGCGCTTGCAGGCTTCGAGATATTCTTCATTTTCTTCCTTCAGTAAATTGTGGCGAAGCATATATTCTTCTTCCGAAACTGTTCCTGTGGGCTGGTGACGATTGCCAATGAGAAATATTTCGTGAAATTCTTCCACACTTTTTATTTTCTGGAGGAGTCCGGGAGTGATCGCTTGCTGTGTCATTGTTTAAAATTTAGTGGGTGTAAAAAAACAAATCCGGCGGCACATCAGCAAAAGATGAACCACCGGATTATAATTCTTTATCAACTGTTTTTATTTCGTGCCTTTCGGTTTATTTTTATTCTGCGCATAATTTTCATTCAGCGCCTTTACCACGTCAAGCGTAATATTGAGACTGTCATTGGCAAAAAGCACTCCTGTATTTCCACCGCCGTAACCGAGAATGTAATCGATCTTATGCGACTGGCTGTAGACTTTGAAATAATTCGTGATGTCATCCGTGATCGTTGCATTTTTCTGCATGGCCTGGTTTTCGAGATATTGAATTTCAGTTTCCATTTTTTTCAGATCCTCCATTCCCGCGTTGATCGATGCTTCTTCTTTCGACGCATCATCGGAAGAGATCGTTCCAAGATTCACCTGCTGCTGAAGCCCGTCGTAACGTGCCTGCAAGGCCGCTGCTTTATCCTGATACTGTTTCATCTTCGCATTGTAATTGTTATTCGCTTCTTTGCTCAGATCGGCAAACGCATCATACTTTGCATCAATGGAATCTATATTCACAAAAAGCACGTGTGCGCCCGCGAGATTTTTCGGGATATTGAATGACAATTGCGGAACAGTGTCTTTTTTCGCAGCCGTAGTTTTTTCATTTCCATTATTCTTTGTACCGCTGAAATGGAGGTAAAAAAGAATAATGACCGCAATGAGGAGGACAACATTAAGGAGCGTGGAAATATTATTTTTCACAGTGATTTTTTTTGGCGTAGCAAAGATAGGAAAGCACTCCAACTGGAAATTATCAGTTCGGACGGCCGCTGATTATTTTAACAGTTTTTGAGTAAGAAGGCCCGTCGAATCTGAAAAAATACATTCCATTAGAAAGTCCCATTTCTGCAGCATTGATATGCAACGTATGCGGCCCCGGCTCTTCGTAATCGGACGATGGAAGAATTTCACTGACCAATCTTCCTGTTACATCATAAACTTTCAGTTCCACAATTCCCGGTTCCGTAGTTTCATAATAGATCGTGAGCTCATCGTAAAAAGGATTCGGATAAATTTCAAACATCGGTTCGAGCGAACGGAAGACTGCAGTGAACGTATCATTCACCGCAACATTCGTACGCAGCACTTCCCACGGATAATTTCCATTCGTTGTGTAATTTGATTTCCAATAGAGAAATTTATATCCCGTTTGCGGAATGGCGGTAATCGTGATCGGATTTCCATCGAAATAAATTCCATTCCATGGAAGCGAATCGGGAATGATCGTGTTGAGATGGATGGTTCCTGCGCCGGGCGGATCTGTTTGCAATCCTACTACCACTTGCCCGTTCATTGCAAATTGAGATTGTATCTGGTTGCGCACATAATACGGGCGAACAAAAAGATTGTATTCGAGAAAATCAATATTATTTCTCCACACGGCAACATTCTCAGGCGCCTGTATGCACACGGGCGCGTAGGGCGATGAACCGGTTCCCCACATCGCAAAATGACGCGACATCTCCGGCAACATCTCATTGTAAAATGCTTCTGAATTATTCACCATGTTCGTTCCGTAATAAATTGTGTTCAGAAGATCTGCATAACGATTGATGAAATAATTCCGGAACGTGTCATTCATCAATAAAGCGCTCAGCATTTCAGAATGCGGATTCGGTGTCGGCGGATTGATCACTTCCGAAAGTTTGTTCAGCGTGTCGGATTGAAAAGTAAGATCGGTGTCCCAGAGAATGTATCTCCATTTTCCGGGGCCTGTATGAGGTTTCCAGAATTTAATATTGTTTGTATAACTGCCCAGCCAGTCGAGATTGCCGCCATAAGTTTCCGTAATGAAATAATCGGCAAAATTTTCTTTGTCGATCATTGCAAAAGCAGAATCGTAAGACGATTGTAAAGTCATATCGGCCGTGGTCACATACTGTACCGTATTGAAAAAAGATTTGTTGTCGCCATTTATAACGTTTCCGTCGAATTCAAGAAAATCAACATTGTCATCGTCTGTATTAGAATTATTTTTAATGTAATGTTTGTCTTCTTTCTCCCGCAATTCATACACGCCCCAATATTGCCCGTTGAGAAAAAGTACGCACGCATATCCATCCATCACATCAATATCCGTTTTTGCCTCTGCAGATTTTTGCAATAACCGATCGCGGTAATGCGCGCCTCCCCAATCGCTGCCAGCATTGCGCACATTGAAATTGTAATAAGTAGTTGCAGGTTTATCGGGAAACAACTGGTAATTCAGAATATTTCCACCGTAATTTTCATCGAGACTCACTGTGAATCCTCTCTGCGGAAACATCTTCGACCAGTTTCCCTGTATTTTTATGGAAGATTTTTCCGAGAACTGCAGCACTTTATTTTTATCGAAGAACTGAACATCAGCCGGACACTTCCATCCCTGCCAGAAATTTGCATTGTAAAACGGAATGTATCCGAAAGTAGTGTCGGGAGTATTTCCGGTAACATATAATCCGCTGACAGGATCGAAAAGATTTGCAGGATCAGTAGAAAGAGAAACAACAGGGAGCGTTACATTTTCATTGATGAAATAAGTTGCCGATGAAGAATATCCCGGAAGATAATTTGTAGTTGAAGGAAACAATCGTGCTCGCAACACCTGCGTGGAAGGAATAGTGATGGAAGAAGAATAAATATTTGAAAAAGTGGTGGGCTCACTTCCATCGCTGGTCCAGTAAATATTTCCTGCCATGCCTGCTGTAATTCCTGTTGTTTGTGATGAAGGATAAAATCCGGATGCGAGTGAGATCACCGGGTCTGGCCCGTAATCAATAAAACATCCTGCAGAAAAATTCACCGTGTCAGGCGTAGGAAAATTGAACAAACACCAGTTTGCATTTCCATCCGGCTGTCTTCCCCGCGAATGATTGAGCATCGTCATTCCAATCGTATCCTGCTCAATGATCGTTCCAAGCGGATTCACCAGCGTGAGAATTTCTCCGCTGCCGCTGAGCTGAAAATCAGTATGCAGGTGAACATTCGCCGCAAACGGAAAATAAGTGACACTGGTATCAATAACTCCAAGTAAAAAATAAGGAATCATGGTCATGTCGTCCATTCCCAGGTCGTAGTTGTGCGTTTCTATAGCGAGCGTATTCGGGCCGGGCAGGATCATCGTATCTAATTCAGAAGAAGGAATGGAAAAAAATCCGGAGAATCCGCCGTTCTGATAATTCTGCGCTTCGTGTTCGTTGAATGCATATTCATTGTACAAAGGAGGAAATCCCTGCGCACCAATATTCGCACGCGCAATTTCTTTTCCATTGAAGTACGCAACGAATGCATCATCATAATCCACAAGAAAAGCAACGATCGCAATATTCGAGGTGTCAGCAATATTGAAAGTGTAGCGCTGGTAAAGTGAAATGTTCGGAGCGATCGTGGTAATATCATCTCCATCTCCATAACCGACATTTCCGGAATTCGTTGCCCATGAAAAATCGTTGAAAGAAACATCGGCCCAATCGGGAGGTTGTGCTACAACACCCGGCATATATTTTCCCGGAAGATTAGGATAAACCGGAACTTCCCAATGATCGAAATAATCTTTCCTGTTTTTGCCGGAGCAGAAAACAGTGATGCGCTGCTGCGGCTGTACATAAACAGTTGGGAAAGTCCACGAATACGTTTTGTTATTCTCCGCGCATTTTATTTTATACCCGGCTAAATTTACCTGCGCAGAACCCGCATTGTAAAATTCGATCCAGTCGTTCACTTGCCCATCTTCATCTTTGAATGCAGTATCGCCGGCGCTGCACACTTCGTTAATGAGGATCTGCGCGCGTGAGTGAAATGAAAATAATAAAATGAAAAGTGAAAAGTAGATTTTTCTCATCCGCATGATTTACGGTTACGAGAATAAATTTACGATTTATTGGCCGAATGAAACAGGGAAAGTTACAAGCGTTCTCACTGCTGTTCCATTCTTTGTAGCCGGAATCCATTTGGGCATAGCACGCACGCAATCCATTGCCGATTCATCGCAACCATAACCGAGACTTCGCACTACGCCAACTCCGCCTATGCGTCCATCCGCTTCTATGAGTGCTTTCACCACCACTGTTCCTTTCACATCATTCTGAAAAGCAACGAGCGGGTAAACAATTTTCTTCGTAAGATAATTCTGCATCGCATCATCGCCGCCCGGAAAAGAAGCCGCCACATCGGGATCGGAAACGTACGCTTTGGAATTCTCAATTTTATCAGAAACATCGGGGTCGCCGCCGTTAATGATGTTGGACGATTCCTTCACTATGGAATCGACCATTCCTTTCGAATCAGCAAGTTCTTTTTTCTGCGCGTCGGTCAGCGGCATCGGCCGTTTCACGGAAAAGGTGTCGACGCTATCTTCGTCACTGAATGTGTTCGTTTTCGTTACGGCATTTTCTTTTTCATCGGGCTTACAGGATGAAACTGAAAATAAGATCAGCAACAGAAAAAATCCGGTGGAAAAATTCCGTCGCAGGATCGCAGGAAAAATTTTTTCCGGAACTAAAACACTTTTCTCACTTGAAATTGCCGGTGGCTTCATGGCTACAAAGATATTCTGTGTAATGAATAATGCACTACGGAATGAAAAGTCACTTTTTTCACAAATTTTTTCCGGAATTCATTGACAATTATCATAAACACTTCACCCTCTCAATTCCGTATATTTGCATACTCAGGATTTTTCTGAAAAAATATGGACACGATAGAACTCGAAAAACATTTCAACGAAAAACTCGATAAAGGAGATTTCATTGAACCGAAAGACTGGATGCCGGAGAAATACCGGAAAACGCTTATTCGGCAGGTTTCGCAGCATGCGCATTCCGAAGTGATCGGTATGCAGCCCGAAGGAAACTGGATTACGCGTGCACCAAGTTTGCGGAGAAAAGCTGTTCTGCTTGCGAAAGTACAGGATGAAGCCGGTCATGGTTTATATCTCTACAGTGCTTGTGAGACGATGGGGATTTCGCGCGAAGAATTATTGGAGCAGTTGCATACCGGCCACGCAAAATATTCCAGCATTTTCAATTATCCTACGCTTACCTGGGCCGACATGGGCGCAATAGGATGGCTCGTGGATGGAGCAGCGATCGTGAACCAGGTAATGTTACAACGCACTTCTTATGGCCCTTACTCGCGCGCGATGGTGCGCATCTGCAAAGAAGAAAGTTTTCACCAGCGCCAGGGATACGAGATCATGTGTGTGCTTGCTAAAGGAACAGTTGAACAAAAAGCAATGGCACAGGACGCGCTCAACCGCTGGTGGTGGCCATCTATTATGATGTTCGGCCCGCCCGATACGGAATCAAAAAATTCTGCCGACAGTATCCGCTGGAAAATAAAACGCGAAACGAATGATGAACTCCGCCAGAAATTCATTGACAGAACTGTAGGGCAGGCGGAATTTATCAAATTGCAGATCCCTGATAAAGATTTGAAATGGAATGAAACCCGCGGGCATTATGATTACGGAAAAATTGATTGGGATGAATTCAAAAATGTGATCTCCGGGAATGGAATCTGCAATAAAGAACGGCTCGCGCATCACATAAAGGCGCACAACGATGGCGCGTGGGTGCGCGAAGCTGCGAACGCGTATGCAAAGAAAAAATTATCACGCGAAGCAGGAACATTGGTCGCATAGCAATAGCGCTCATCAATCAAAGAGATATAAGGTTCGACCCACAATAAAAAAAACATGAGTAACACTGATTCACAATTTCCACTCTGGGAAGTTTTCGTACAGGCGAAATCAGGCACGCCGCACAAACATGCCGGTAGTGTTCACGCTGCCGATAAAGAAATGGCATTGCAGAATGCGCGCGATACGTATTCGCGGAGAAGCGAAGGAACCAATATATGGGTTGTGCCTTCTTCCATGATCACTGCTTCGAGCCCGGAAGACATCGGATCTTTTTTCGAACCTTCGAATGATAAACCGTATCGTCATCCAACTTTCTACGTAATTCCTGAAGGTGTAAAATATCTGTGATATGAATAAGCAGGAAGCTCTTTTTGAATTTGTTCTTCGTCTCGGCGACAGCAGTCTTATTCTCGGGCATCGTCTTTCTGAATTGTGCAGTTACGGCCCGTATCTTGAAGAAGACATTGCTACAACAAATATTGCGCTTGATCTTGTTGGTCAATCAAGAATTCTGCTCACGTATGCAGGACAAGTGGAGAACAAGGGCAGAACGGAAGATCAGCTCGCTTATTTGCGCGATCACACGCAGTACCGTTGTGCTTTGCTCACTGAATTGAAGAATGGCGATTTTGCTTTTACCAATGCAAGATTATTTATCTTTTCTTCATTCCACTTTTTATTGCTGACCGAACTTTGCAAAAGCAAAGATGAAACGCTCGCTGCATTTGCAACCAAAGCGCTGAAAGAAACTACTTATCATCTGCGTCATTCTTCGCAATGGATGCTGCGATTTGGTGATGGAACGGAAGAAAGCCATTCCCGTTTGCAAAATGCGCTCGATGAAATGTGGATGTACACCGGCGACCTTTTTGCAGTGACCGAAGGCGATAATTTATTGGTGAGTGATCGAATAATTCCTGATGTGGCTTCGCTGAAAACAAAATGGCTGGAGAATATTTCGAAAGTTTTTTCTGAAGCAACAATCAAAGTACCGGATGCAAATGCGTGGATGCAGAAAGGAAGCCGTGAGGGAAAACATACGGAGAACCTCAGTTATATTCTCGGTGAGATGCAGGTCCTCGCACGTGCGATCCCGAATGCGGAATGGTGATACTTTTTCAAGATTCAAAATTCAAGGATTCAATGAACAGAAGACTCACTCCTTTAAAATCTTTGAATCCTTGAATTTTGAATCTTGAATCTTTGAATTTTTATGTCGTTGAATCCTCTCGTATACAATGGAAAATTTCCCGATTTGTGGGCGATCGCTGATGAAGTGATGGATCCTGAAATTCCGGTGTTGAGTATTGTCGATCTTGGAATTCTCCGCAATGTGGAGCGGAATGAAAATGAAATTGAACTTTCTATCACTCCCACTTATTCCGGTTGCCCGGCAATGGATACGATCGCTACCGATCTGAAAAATATTTTTGAGCAGAAAGGATTTGAGGTGAAAATAAAAACTGTTCTTTCCCCGGCGTGGACCACCGACTGGATTTCCGATGAAGCAAAAGAACGTTTGCGGAAATCAGGAATTGCCCCGCCCGAAAATTCCAGCGCAGATAAAAATTCACTGCTCGGAAAAACAAAAACAATTAAATGTCCGCGGTGCGGATCTTATCATACCGAAATGATCTCGCAATTCGGATCTACGGCTTGCAAGTCACTATGGAAATGTCTCGACTGCAAAGAGCCGTTCGATTATTTTAAATGTATTTAGAAATTCATCACAATAAATCCGGTTTCAAACACCACCCATAGATTCGTATATTCGTATTCATAAACTTCGTCAATTCGTAGTTCGTAATTCGTCCATTTCGTAGTTCGTACAGTTATGAAATTCATTTCTTCCGAAAACAAAGATTCCGTCGCCGTCATCAAACTGAACCGCACCGACAAATTCAACAGCATCAATCGCGGGATGGCGCTTGAATTACAAGAAGCGCTCGACGATGCTGCAAATGATAAAAATATCCGTGCCATTTATTTTACCGGTGAAGGAAAAGCATTTTGCGCCGGGCAGGATCTCGGTGAAGCGATCGATGCGAGCGGGCCGGGAATAGAAAAAATTGTGCGCGAACATTATAATCCAATCATCACGCGTTTGCGCAGAATTGAAAAGCCTGTTGTGTGTGCAATGAACGGCGTGGCTGCAGGCGCAGGCGCAAACATTGTGCTCGCGTGCGATGTGATCGTTGCTGCAAGGTCGGCCGCATTCATCCAGGCATTTTCGAAAATAGGATTGATCCCCGATAGCGGCGGAACTTTTATTTTACCGCGTCTCATCGGGTTTCAGCGCGCATCGGCACTCATGATGCTGGGTGATAAAGTTTCTGCCGATGAAGCTTTGCAAATGGGAATGTTGTATAAAGTTTTTGATGATGCCGTGTTGCATGAAGAAGGAATGAAAATTGCGATGACGCTCGCGTCCATGCCCACACGCGGATTGTGGCTCACCAAAAAACTGCTCAACGATTCCGCACACAATTCTCTCGAACAACAATTGCAGCGCGAACTGGAAGAACAGGTGGCTGCCACAAAAACACATGACTTCAAAGAAGGAGTCATGGCCTTCCTCGAAAAAAGAAAACCCGTTTTCAAAGGAGAATAACATGAAAAAGAAATTCATTCTTTTTTCTATTCCGCTTTTCTTTCTTTTCACATCGTTCAACATCATTGATCCGGCATCGCTCATGATCGCTGTGAAAAAATCACAGATGTACCTCAACGATGCTAAACTTTCCCCGGTGTGGATGCTGAGCGATGCACAGAAAGAACTCGGCACTCCCGATCGCACGGTGAACGCTTTTAATAATTCCTATACGTATGATGACCTCGGTGTTGTTGTTTTCGAAAGGAATTTCGGCGGCACACCATCGGGAAAAATAAAAGAGATCCAGGTTTATTTCACACCCGTCGATTCCAATGACGTAACGCCGAAAAATATTTTCAAAGGACAATTTTTCATTGAAAAGCTGGAAGTCACTCCTTTTTTGAAAGCGGAATATCTCAAAACGAAAATGAAGGACTGGACTTTTTCAACTTCCAACATTGCACACAGTTATCGTTACGCAAAAAACGGGATCTACCTGTATTTCATGTACACGGATGATGAGCAAACACTCACGAAAGTTTCATTCGGGCTTAACACGGTTCAGTAAAATTTTATGGAGACAAAAAAGATCGGAGTTATCGGCAGCGGCGCAATGGGCACAGGGATCGCATTCGTGGCAGCGAGCGCAGGGCATACCGTTGTATTGTCCGATAATGATCCTGCAAAACTTGATGAAGCAAGATCGGCGCTCCGTGCTTTACTTGATAAAATAGTGGAGAAAGGAAAAATCACAAATGAAACTGCAAGTGGTATTTTTTCGCGGATAGAATTTTCTGCCTCACTCAGTTCATTCGCAAAATGCGGACTCGTGATCGAAGCGATCGTTGAAGATCTTTCCGTGAAACAAAAAGTTTTTTCTGAGCTGGAAAAAATTGTCGGCAGCGATTGTATCCTCGCTTCCAACACTTCTTCTCTTTCCATCACCTCCATCGCCTGTGCATGCGCGGTTCCGGCGCGCGTGATCGGAATTCATTTTTTCAATCCGGCTCCGCTGATGCCGCTTGTTGAAATAATTCCTGGAATATCAACTGATGAGAAAATTATTTCTTCCTCAAAATCAATGATCAATTCCTGGGGGAAAACGACTGTGGTTGCAAAAGACACTCCCGGTTTCATTGTGAATCGTGTGGCGAGAAGTTTTTACGGTGAATCGATTCGCATGGCAGAAGAAGGAATAGCAGATTACGCTACCATTGACTGGGCGATGAAAGAATTCGGCGGATTTAAAATGGGGCCTTTCGAACTGATGGATTTCATTGGCAACGATGTGAATTATAAAGTTACGGAAACGGTTTGGCAACAATTTTTCTTCGAGCCGCGATTCAAACCATCGCTTACTCAAAAAAGATTATTCGAAGCTAAGATGTTCGGCAGAAAATCGGGCAAAGGATATTATGATTACAGCGCCGGCGCAATAAAACCGGAACCGGATAAAAATGAAGCAATCGGCAGGGAAATTTTCTTCCGCGTGCTCTCCATGCTCATCAATGAAGCCGCCGATGCGCTTTACCTTGGCGTTGCATCACGCGAAGACATTGACACAGCAATGACAAAGGGGGTTAATTACCCGAAGGGATTACTGAAGTGGGCTGATGAGTCCGGTATAAAAAAAATTACAGAAAAACTTCAGTCACTTTTCGAAGAATACGGAGAAGACCGTTATCGCCCCTGTGTATTGTTGAAACGAATGGCGAAAGAAGAGAAGAAATTCTACTGAAGTCTCCAGGATTGAATGAGTTGTACTGGAACACAACCAAGTTTCGAAACAAAAGAGTCAATAAAGCGGTGGAGCTAATTTGCCGTAAAGCCAAGGAGGTACCTGAAAATAAAAACGGATTGGCTCTCAATTTTGAAAACCAATCCGCTTTGGTAGCCCGTAGGGGAATCGAACCCCTGTTTCAAGAATGAAAATCTTGCGTCCTAACCCCTAGACGAACGGGCCATGATTTTTCGAGGTGCAAATTTAACCTGAAAATCGAAATCTGCAACAAAAAAATGGAAAGCAAATACTAATCGGTAGCGTCGGTATCGGCCTGGAAACGGAATCCCAATCGCTTTCCTGTTTTGATCTGCATCATGGAACTTTCCTCCATCACCTGCGCGAGGGTAAGCACTTTCATTTCATCGAACGGCGGAGTGAACAGATCGAAAGTGAGACAATACACAACCGACGATTCTACGATCTTCCGGAGTTCATCTTCATTCAGTATTGCATTTGCAAAATCATTGTAAAGAAATCCAAGCTGGCGTTTTCCCTCCACAAAATAATGTCCTTCGGAATTGAGGAATATTCTTGCAACGAGATAACCAAGATCATTCGAACGATTGTATTTGAATGAATCGGAAAGAAAATTATACACGTTGATCATTCCGCAGAAAGAACGATTTGTTTTCTCTTTCACGTAAGAAGTTTTCCAGATATGGTGACTTGTGTCGAATTCGAAAACATTGGTGTGCATCTGGAAAATAAGCAGGTCGCCGGCTACGCGAAGCTCAGCTTCAAATTCACTTTTATCCTTGTATTCGATGAGCAGTCGTTTGTCAATTTCTGCCGCAAGAGGGCCGTATTTTTCCGAGATCCGGCGGATCACATTTTTCAGCGATGCGAACGCATCGATCGTGCGCGTATGCACATCCTGCTTGAGAGAAGCTTTTTCTTTCAGCAGATCGAGGATCAGGTCGCGTGATGATTTCGCCATGGTATTGAAAAATAAATTTCAGTTTCAGAACAGCGTTTTTCTTTTTACAGAAATTATTTGGTCAGTATGCTCTTGCGAATACCACTCTTCTTAAAGAAGGATTTCCGGTGAGCACACATTTTCCGTTCTCTGTGTTGCCATCCAAAGGTATGCAACGGATAGTAGCTTTTGTTTTTTCCTTGATGGTTTGTTCGGTTTGCGGCGTTCCATCCCAGTGCGCGTAAATAAATCCGCCTTTCTCCAGTGCATTTTCAAATTCATCCCACGTATTCACCACATGCATCGTATCCTTTCTTCGCTGCAATGCTTTTTGAAAAAGCGAATCCTGTATCTCAACAAGAAGTTTTCCGATCTTAGAAACAACTTCATTCTTATTCACACTTTCTTTTGTCAGTGTATCGCGGCGCGCCAATTCCACTGCGCCGTTTTCAAGATCCTTCGGCCCTATACCAATTCTCAACGGAACTCCGCGCAATTCATGTTCTGCGAATTTCCAACCGGGGCGATACGTATCGCGGTCATCATAACGCACGCGGATATTTTTTTCTTCCAGTTCTTTTTTCAGTGCATTAGCTGCGTCAGAAATTTTCAAATATTCTTCTTCCGATTTATAAATGGGAACGATCACCACCTGAACAGGAGCCATTTTCGGAGGGAGTACAAGTCCGTTATCATCACTGTGCGCCATGACCAGCGCACCCATCAGGCGCGTACTCACGCCCCACGAGCTCGCCCATACGTGTTCAAGTTTTCCTTCTTTATTTGAAAATTTCACATCGAACGCTTTCGCAAAATTCTGTCCGAGGAAATGAGAAGTTCCGGCCTGAAGTGCTTTTCCATCCTGCATTAACGCTTCTATGCAATACGTTTCTTCAGCGCCGGCAAATCTTTCATTCGGAGTTTTTACTCCGCGCAGTACGGGGATCGCCAGCCAGTTCTCCGCAAAATCGGCATATACTCCAAGCATTTTCTCCGCTTCTTCAATTGCTTCTTCCCGCGTTGCATGTGCCGTATGTCCTTCCTGCCACAAAAATTCTGCAGTACGCAAAAATAATCTTGTTCTCATTTCCCATCTCACCACATTCGCCCATTGATTGATGAGCAATGGAAGATCCCGATAAGATTGTATCCATCCTTTATAAGTTTTCCAGATAATGGCTTCACTCGTAGGGCGAACAATAAGTTCCTCTTCGAGTTTAGAATCCGGATCAACAATGAGTGAACCTTTTTTTGCTGGATCAGCTTTCAGGCGATAATGTGTTACTACTGCACATTCTTTTGCAAAACCTTCTGCATTTTTTTCTTCCGCTTCAAATAAACTTTTCGGAACGAACAATGGAAAATAGGCATTCGAATGACCCGTATCCTTGAACATTTTATCAAGTACCTGCTGCATTTTTTCCCAGATGGCATAACCATAAGGTTTGATCACCATGCAACCCCGCACTGCTGAATGTTCGGCGAGATCTGCCTTCGTAACAAGGTCATTATACCATTGGGAATAGTCGGTGGCGCGATTCGTTAATTCTTTGGCCATAAATTTCTGATAAGTGGTAATGAAAGTTGGTGCGATTTTTGTATTTTTACTATTGAGTATTTCGCAAAAATACGTCTAAAATTGCCCGGTGCGAAATAGCGAAAGTAAACGCTTATTAAAACCTAAAAAAATGAAAGGTTTCGCAATCACAGGTCTTGTTCTGGCAACATTGGGATTTAGTTCCTGCAGCACATTGAGCAAAATGAATTCCCGCAGCGACGGCGATGATGCTTACTATTCGATGAAGGATGCAAGACGCGCGCGCGCCGACGCGAAGAAAAAAGAAGAGGATGATGTAAAACAACGCGAAGTAGCAGAGAAGCAGCGTGAGTTGGATCAGCGTACTGCAGATGCCAGATCAAAACCCGGTTCCGATTATTACAACAAGTCTTTCAATTACGATGATTATTATGATGATGAATATGCAGCACGACTTCGCCGTTTCGATCACCCGATGAACGGTGCAGGTTATTATGATAATTATTATACCAATTCTTATTTCTACAACCAGAATCCTTATTTGTACGGAAGCAGCATTTACAATGGATATAATTTCTGGGGGCCTTCCTACTACGCTTTCAATTATTGCCCGTCTTCTTACTGGATGTACAACAGCGGTTGGGGTTGGGGAACAGGAATCGGATGCGGATGGGGACAACCCTGGGGAATGTGGAATGATCCATGGTCCATGTATGGTTACAATCCGTATTCAGGTTATGGAATGTATAATCCTTACATGAATTATGGAATGGGATATGGTATGGGTTACGGAATGGGATACGGTTATGGAAATGGTTTTGGCTATGGAAATAATTACAACAATTATTATTACAACAGCTTCGACGGAAATTCCAATTCATACAATGGCCCGCGCACACCTCCTTCTTCAACTGATGGACGTGTAGTTGGATCGGGCGGCCCAACATTCGGAGAAAGATTTGTTCAGACCGTTGCTTCAGAAAATAATATCGATCGTGCGAATGCAACGAATGAGAATATCAATAAAGTTGTTGGCGTTCCTGCAGAATCTACTTCTACTACCTCTACCCGAACAAATGTTCCGATCAATATGATCGGTGGCGGATCCAGTTCAACTTCAACTTCCGGATCCACTGCAACGAATAGGTCGAACGATGTTCCTGCAAATCCGAACAATGCTTCTGTGCCGAATACAAATTACAGTTCAGGCACACATACACAAACCAATTATTATAATCCGTCTTCAACTTCTACGCACTACGATAGTGGCACTTCCACTTCTCACAACACGTATTCCAATTCATCTTCTACATCCGGATCAAGCCGACCTACTTACACCGATCGTTCTTCTTCGGGTGGCGGCGGATATTCACATTCTTCATCCGGTGGAGGAATGAGCAGTGGTGGCGGTGGTGGCGGAAGAGCGTCTTCCGGCGGAGGTTCAGGTCGCCCGAGGTAAATTAAATTTTCTTATGGGCAGAATTCTCTTCTCCGTTTTTTTCGGATCGGTATTCCTTTCCTCTCTTTCTGCACAGAATGAAACGGATGCTTTGCGTTATTCCAATATTGGATTTGGCGGAACGGCGCGTTACATAGGAATGAGCGGAGCTTTCGGTGCAATAGGTGCTGATGTTTCTGTGCTGAGTACAAATCCTGCCGGGCTCGGGATGTATCACAAAAATGAAATGGTTTTTTCTCCATCACTGTATTCGCAGAATGTAACATCGCTGTACAACGGAACCACTTCGGAACAATCGCGCTACAACATGCGATTCGAAAATTTCGGAATGGTGTTCACCGGAAAAACTGATAATAAAGAAGAGAAAGGATGGCAGCATGTTTCCATGGGCATCGGTTATAATTGTTACAATACTTTTCAGCGCGACATGCTTATGGAAGGAGATGCAACAACTTCGATGATGGACAGCTGGAAAAAAACTGCAGGCGGCACCGGCCCATCGAATCTTGATCCGTTCTACGAGCAATTAGCATGGAATACTTATCTGCTGAATAATTATTCAAATGATACTACGCAGTACACCGATACCATTCCGGATGGCGACTGGCTTCACCAGATAAAAACAACAACCGAACGCGGTAAAATGGGTGAATGGAATTTTGCAGTTGCAGGAAATTATTCCAATAAAATTTATTTAGGCGCAAGCGTGGGAATAGCATCTGTCCGTTATGAATATACTTCTGAATACAGTGAGCAGGAATTATACGATACTGTTTCTTATTTCAATTCATTTGCGTTTGATGAAATGGTGACGACAACAGGAAGAGGTTATAATTTCAAATGTGGAATGATCTACCGCCCGCTCGATTTCATCCGCATTGGCCTTGCTTTTAATTCTCCCACCGCTTTAAAACTGAATGATAAGTACAGCAACACCATGACGAGTGCATTCGATCAGACCGCACCGGGAACAAAAACATGGACGTGGCAATCGCCCGATGGAAGTTTCAGTTACACGATCCGCACGCCCATGCGCACCACGGCGAGCGCTGCATTCATTATCGGTAAAGCGGGAATGATAGGTGCAGATTACGAGATCGTTGATTATTCTGATGCGATGTTGAAATCACCGACGTTCGCATTCAGAGATGCGAATGCTGCTATCAAATCAAAATATACATTGGCAGAAAATCTCCGCGTTGGCGGCGAATTCCGTTTGCTTCCATGGATCTTCCGCGCTGGATTCGCCTATTACGGAAGCCCCTACAAATCGACTGTAGAAAATAATGCGGCGAAAATTTCTTACAGTTTCGGATTCGGTTATCGCGATAAGGATGATAATTTTTTCGCGGATATAGGTTTCGTCACAAATCGTGAGAAGAGCAATTATTATTTCTATGATCAGAGTTTAGTGAATCCGGTAAATAACAAATCGCATGTGCTGGATGCTGTGCTCACCGTTGGATTCCGTTATTAAGATAATTTTTCCCCGAATTTTTTTTTGTAAAAAAAAGGAGACCATTAATGGCCTCCTGTTCTTCAATTAATCAGGGGTTTATTTCTTTCTGCTCCTCGTCGGTTTTTCATCCATCACCAGCGGTTTTCCTTCACCAAGAAGAAAATCTGCGTCAACGAGAATACGTCCGCAATGTTCACACACGATGATCTTCTTGTGCATGCGGATATCGAGATGGCGCTGCGGTGGAATTTTATTGAAACATCCTCCGCACGCATCACGTTGCACAGGAACCACGCCCAGGCCATTGCGCACATTGGCGCGGATGCGCTTGTAAGCATTCAGCAAACGTGATTCGATTTTTGTTTCGGCTGCTCTTGAACGTTCGAGTAATTCTTCTTCTTCCTTTTTTGTTTCGGAAACAATGTCCTCGAGTTCTTCTTTTTTCATAGTAAGATCATTCTTCCTTTCCCCGAGTCCGGCAGCGGAAGTTTCAATGACCTCTTTTTTTCCTGCAATGAGCACTTTGGTTTCTTTGATTCGTTTTTCCGCGAGTTGAATTTCAAGATTCTGAAATTCGATCTCTTTGCTCAGTGAATCGAACTCCCGGTTGTTACGCACCTTTCCTTGCTGGCTCTCATATTTCTTGATCATGGAAGCAGCATCCTTCATCACATTTTTTTTCTCAGTGATCAGGTCTTCGAGCGCTTTCACTTCATCATTCATATTATTCAAACGTGTATCGAGTCCTGTTACTTCATCTTCGAGATCGCGTACTTCGAGCGGAAGTTCTCCGCGCACAACACGTATTCTGTCGATCTGTGAATCAATCTGCTGTAATTCGTATAATGCTTTGAGTTTCTCCTCAACTGGAATTTCTGATTTTTCGTCTGCTTTCTTCGCTTTGGTGGTCATGTCAGATAGGTTATCGGATTGGTATTTATGCCGGTCTGGCGGACTGCAAAAGTAGGAAATTTTTGTTTCAGAAAATCGGTGAGATGATCAATCGTATATTGCTCAGTCTCAAAGTGTCCCGGGTCGGCAAGGACGATCTTTCCTTCCCCGTCAAAGAACTGGTGGTACTTAAGATCGGCCGTTACAAAAACATCAGCACCTGCAGCAATTGCAGAAGCGATGAGAAAACTTCCGCTGCCGCCGCACACCGCAATTTTTTTCACCTTTTTATTTTCAATTTTAGTGTAACGGATCACATCCGCTTTCAATTTTATTTTCATTTCACTCAGAAATTTTTCCAGCGCTATTTCATTTTTCAATTCACCGATCATTCCTGAACCGACAAGATTCCACCGATTCGCTAATGGAACAAGATCGAACGCGATCTCTTCATAAGGATGCGACAAACGCAGCGCAGCAAGAATTTTTTTCTCAAGATGAGATGGAAATATCATTTCTATCCGCTCTTCCGGTTCGCGCTCCAGTTTTCCTTTTTCGCCAATGACCGGGTTCGATTCTTCATTGCCGCGAAAAGTTCCGACTCCCTCCACACTGAAACTCGTTGAATCATAATTCCCGATCACACCTCCACCTGCACTCCACAAAGCAATTCGCACTTTCTCTGCAACAGCAGACGGACAGAACGTGGTGAGTTTTTTCAGCAGGTCTTTTTTCGGTGAAAGAATTTTCAGATTCTCCAATCGGAGTTTTTCGCAGATCTTTTTATTCACGCCGTTCGCCACGTTATCAAGATTCGTATGGATCGCATAAATGGCAATATTATTTCTGATCGCTTTGATGATGACGCGCTCCACATAATTCTTCCCGGTGATCTTTTTCAATCCCGAAAAAATAATGGGATGATGCGCTACAATAAGATCTGCACCATGCGCGATCGCTTCATCCACGACTGCTTCCGTGCAGTCTAATGAAACAACCGCAGCGCGTATCTCCAATGACGGATCGCCGGTGATGAGCCCCGAGTTGTCATAATTTTCCTGGAACGAGGGAGGCGCAAGTTCTTCGAGTGCTGCAATGATGGAAGATAATTTCATGTGAATATTATTGGAGCGTTAAAATTACCCGGAAAAATGGAAATAAGTTGAACAAATTCCAAACCACAAGCACCAAATTCCAAATTTCAATTGGGATTTGGATTTTGGGATTTGAAATGAATTGAATTAACCACGTAACTTTGCACATGAAGAAATTCACGCTGTTCCTCGGTTGGATCGGTCTTATTTTCGGAATAACAACGGCAGTTTGTGCGCCGCTTCCGGGCTGGGGAACACCGATTGCTTTTTTTTCGATGCTGCCTGGCTTTCTCTGTTCAAGTCTTTACGTGCTTTTCTCTTCGAGAGATGAAGTGAATACCGGCTGGTTCAACCCGGGTTACTGGGGAATGTTCCTGAGCAGTACGCCTCTCATTCTACTGATTTATTTCAAATTCCTGCGATGAAGAATGAAAAAAATCCGCTGGTGAAAAAATATATGTCGCTGATCGTTTTCAGTCACACGATCTTCGCCATGCCTTTTGCCGTGATCGGGTATTTGCTTGCAGTGAAAGTAGGCGGCGCAGAATTTTCCTGGAAAATATTTTCACTCGTTATCCTGTGCATGATCTTTGCGAGAAGCGCTGCTATGGCTTTCAACCGTTTCATAGATCGTGAATTTGATTCGAAGAATGAACGCACTGCGGTGAGAGAAATTCCGGCAGGAAAAATTTCCGCTTCTTCTGCTTTGCTCTTTGTGATCATCAGTTCCGCACTTTTCATTACCACCACTTATTTCATTCAGAAGATTTGCTTTTATCTCTCTCCCGTTGCGTTGCTCGTGGTGCTCGGTTACAGTTATACGAAGCGATTCACTGCACTCTGCCACATCATTCTCGGCTTGGGATTATCGCTCGCACCTATAGGAGCGTGGCTGGCGGCCAAAGGAGAATTTGCAGTTCTTCCATTGTTGTTTTCATTCGCCGTTGTTTTCTGGGTGAGCGGATTCGATATGATTTACGCTTTGCAGGATGAAAAATTCGATCGTGAAAATAAATTGTACTCGATGCCGGCATGGCTGGGAAAAAAAGGAGCGCTGCGTGTTTCAGAAATTTTCCATTTGCTTTCCGCAGGATTTATTTTTTTCGCCGGTTATTACGGACGCGAATATTTCGGTGGACTTTACTGGACAGGAGCCGGCATTTACACCTTGCTTCTCATTTACCAGCACAGCATTGTAAAACCCGATGACCTGAGCCGTGTGAACCGCGCTTTCGGAACTACCAATGGAATTGCGAGTGTGATCTTTGCCTCATTCGTTATCCTGCAGCTTTATCTATGAAAAAGAAAAATATATTTTACCATTTCTTTTTTTCAAACTACATGCGCCGGTGGTTTTTTATTTACCTCCCATTATTTTTTTTCCTGCTCCTCTTTATCTCCGACCGCATCGTTGCGAATGCCGGCATCGGGAAAATTTTTACCGATGTCAATAAAGTTCCCGCAAAAAAAACTGCGCTGGTATTCGGAACGAGTCCGTGGGCAAGAGGAGGCAGCCAGAATTTATTTTTCAAATACCGTATGCAGGCGGTAGCGCAATTGTGGAACGCAGGAAAAATAAAACACATCATCGTGAGCGGCGATAACTCGCAGGAATACTATGATGAATCTACAGCCATGAAAAAAGCGCTCCTCGCAATGGGAATTCCCGATTCGGTGATCACGCTCGACTACGCGGGATTCCGTACGCTTGATTCTGTGGTGCGCTGCAAATGGGTTTTCGGGCAGGATGATATCATTGTTGTTTCGCAGGAATTCCAGAATGAACGGGCCTTGTTCATTGCAAAAAATTTCGGGATCAACGCGGTTGCTTACAATGCAGAAGATGTTCCCGACCGTTATTCCATACGCACGAGTGTGCGCGAATATTTTGCGAGAGTGAAAGCGGTGATGGATATTTATATTCTGAAAACGAAACCAAAATTTCCGGGGCCAAAGGAATTTATTAAAATGTGAGAATGCCTACCCGACGAAGTGTAACGGCGGCGGGTGCGAATGAAAGAAGATCTCAAGCCAACCGAACCGAAAGTGATGCGGATTTTTTGAAGAGCTGCAGGAACAAAACCAGCCCCGATATACGCGCCTGCTCCGTCAGCGCGTGTAGCGGGAACGATGGTAATTTGATGTGATGAAGTGCCGCTCCTGAAAATTCAGAATTGGATCTTAAACTTTACAGGAATATTGAATTTTGAATTATTGAATCTTTGATTTTTTCTTCGCCGCTTTTTTCCGCAATCTCATGTTCAACAATTCTACAGTGAAGGCAAACGCCATCGCGGAATACACATAAGGTTTCGGAACATCCACACCGAAAGCATCAAGCACGAGGAGAAATCCGATCATCAGCAAAAAAGCCAGCGCAAGCATCTTCATCGTTGGATGTTTCTCAATGAAATTGCTGACGGCTTCCGAAAATAAAAACATGATGATCATGGAGATCACTATGGCGACGATCATGATGAGGATGAGACGCACATCAACAATTCCGATCGCTGTAAGAATGGAATCGAATGAGAAAACGATATCGATGAAACAGATCTGGAGAATGACAGAAACGATAGATGCGGAAACATAATTCTTCTTTTCTTCCTCGGTATCATCGGCCATTTCCATTTTTTCGTGGATCTCTGAAGTTGTTTTCGCCAGAAGAAAAACTCCGCCGCAAAAAAGAATGATCGCTTTCCCACTGAATCCGTGGCCGAAAATAGTGAACAGCACTTTGTCCATTCCTATGATCCATGAAATTCCGAACAGGAGTGCCACCCGTATGAGCAGCGCAAGAAATAATCCGAGTGCGCGCGCTTTTCTCCGGTCTTTCGGCTCTTTTACTTTTACGGCAATGATGGAAATGAAAATGATATTGTCGATACCGAGCACGATCTCAAGCAACGTAAGCGTGAGCACGCTCAGCAATCCATCGAGGGAAAATAAATGATCAAGCTGCCGGGAAAAATTCATTCGAAGGAACAAAGTTAATTTTTATGCCGGATGTTTTTTCTTCTTCAACGAATAAAGCATATAGACCACTTTCCCATCCTGCAGGTTACGAAAGATGTGTGAATGCTTCGTTACAAAAAAATTGTGAAGGCCGAATGGAACGAGGCGCGGATATTTAGTGGCAAACGGAAATCTTGAAGCTGATTTTTCACTGATGCATCGCGCAACGCCTGCCGTGATCTCCCTGGAAGAAATCAGTTCAAGCCCTGCTTCCGAAAGTCCTTGTTCAATATCTTTTCTTTTTTCTTTCCGCATCACATCACCGAAAGCGAGATATGAGTTTTCACTCATTATTGGTGCCACATCCAAGAAAAATTTCTTTCTCGATTTATAAGCATGCGAAGATTCAAGATTGACAACGAGATCGAATTTATTTTCGAAAGAAAAATCATTGGCATCGCCGGTAAAAAAATTTACATGATCGCATTCCAGTCTTTTTGCGAGGTGAATATTATTCCTGCTCTTGTCCATTCCTGAAATATTTTTCAGCCCGAAATATTTTTCCATCACATAGCATCCTCCTCCCCTGCCACAACCGATCTCCAGCACTGAATTTATTTTCCCGTCTTTTATTCCCGGAACAAGATCCAACAGCGCAGCATAAAGCCGGATGTGCGGTTCATCCTTTTCATCTTGCCCTCTTAAACCGAAATTATTTTTTCCATCAGTACCGAGATTCATGAAACGCGCAGGATGCGAACGGAACCGGGAAGTGAATCCGAAAATTTCATACAAAAATGAATTGAACTTCGACGCCATCGCTGTAAAGATGTGAAAGAGTGGCCGCAGTTCTACTCCATCCGGAAATTTTTTCAAACTGAAATTCAATTGATTATGGCATAAAACAGTACCTTGTCTTGCATAGTACTAAGCATTAACTATATCTTTGGTTCGCCAATACAGAATTTATTTTCAACCGAAGAATACAAGTAATGAATATTGAAAATACAAAAGCGCAACTGAGAAAGGGAGTTCTTGAATTCTGCATTCTTTCCATTCTCTCCGGTGGCGATGCTTATCCTACGGAGATCATCGAACAGATGAAAAGATCTGAACTTGTGGTGGTGGAAGGAACGCTCTACCCTCTTCTCACGCGCTTGAAAAATATGGATCTGCTCAGTTATCGCTGGGAAGAATCGACGTCGGGCCCGCCGAGAAAATATTACCGGCTCACTTCGAAAGGAGAAAAATTCCTGCATGAACTGCGAACGACATGGGATGAGTTGGTGAATTCGGTGGAAGAAGTGACAAAAAAGAAAAAATAATTTTTCGACAGGATCAAGACAAAAAAATAAAAAGAAAAAAAATAAAATGAAAAAGACATTCACCATCAATATCAGCGGGATCATTTTCAATATCGACGATGATGCTTATGAAAAGCTCCGCGATTATCTTTCGAAAGTGAGTAATCGTTTCAGCGAAGAGGAAGGCCGCAGCGAGATCATGGCAGATATTGAATCGCGCATTGCAGAAATTCTGAATGAACGTGTGGGAACATCGAAACAAGTGGTGGTGATGAATGATGTGGATCACGTGATCGGGCTCATGGGCGCGCCAGAAGACATGGGCGATGGAGAGCCGGAAAAAGAAAAGCAGGATAAAGAGGAAGAAAATAATAATCGTGAAAGAGATCAACTACATTCAAGAAGAAGATTGTACCGCGACCCGGATGATAAAGTGATCGGCGGTGTATGTTCAGGGCTTGGTTATTATTTCGATGTAGATCCCGTTTGGATAAGAATTGGTTTCGCAGTAATATTTTTTGCATTCGGCACGGGTTTACTTTTTTATCTTTTGCTGGTGATCATCATTCCGAAAGCAGAAACCACTTCTGAAAAACTGGAGATGCGTGGCGAACCGGTTGATCTGAACAATATCAGCCGCAGCATCAGGGAAGAATTCGACGGTGTAAAAAAAAAGGTAAAAGATTTTGGGAACGAAACAAAGCGGCGTGGAAGCAGATGGCGGGATGAAACGCGTGACTGGAGCAGGCGCAACCGCACGCGCGATGGATTTGAAGATTTTTTTCACGGCGTATTCCGCATCTTCGGGCGCGTGGTTGCATTCGCACTTATTTTTTTCGGAATAATTTTTCTTATCGGTTTACTGACTTCCACTTTTTCACTCGCACATTTTTCCACACATCTTTTCGGAAGAACCGTTCGGAATTTTTTCTCTGATGGTTTCCATTATACAATTGCAGTAATAGCTGTATTCCTTGCGTTCGGAATTCCAATTCTCATGATGATCTACAAAGGGATCCGCATGATGTTCCGAATCCAGCGCCGCGATCGAGCCATAGGGATCACTGCGCTTGTTTTATGGATCGCCGGAATTGTTCTTGTCATTTTCAGCGGCATCAGTGTTGCAAGAAGTTTTTCGGAACAGACTTCGGTGCATGAAATCGTTCATCTTCCCGACGCGCATGCCGACACGCTTGTGTTGCGCGCCGACATCGATAAAGAAATGGAGAACACCGATTATTTTTCCCCGTGGAATAAAAGGCATCATATCGAAAGACGCTCCGCTTTGTTCAGTATGAACGGTGAGGATCTTAAACTTGGTTTTCCGAAATTATCCATCGTTCCTTCCACTTCCGATTCTATCGAACTCGTTGTTTTCAGGTCGGCGCACGGCTGGAACAAACAGGATGCGCTTGTCAATGCAAAAGCAATTTTATATCCTGTCGAAGTAAAAAATAATACGCTGATCTTCCCGGATCATTTCACGATTGGCAACGGCGCCACCTGGAGAGGACAGGATGTGTACGTTGAACTCCGATTACCGGTGAATGAAGTGATCGATCTCAATTCTTCGCTTGAAGAAATTCTGAATGAAGCCGACAATACTTCGAACGCCATTCCCGGCCAGATGCTGAACCGCCGTTGGAAAATGACTGCTGAAGGACTCACCTGCATTGATTGCGCGGGACTTGATGTTTCGCAAGTGAATAATTCTTCCGGAAAAATAAATATTCCTGCAAAAAAAGACTCCGTTGATTCCGTAAAAAAGAAAAAATGAGTATCGCTTCCGAAGGGTTGTGTTAGAACACTACTTAGAACTTAGAGATGAGAACTTAGAGATTAGAACTCATTACGATTTAGCAAACTCCAGCCAGGGATAATGATAATTATACTTCATGTAATCGGGAGTGATGCGGATGTACGTGTTCGCTAATTTTTTTCTCACCCACGCATCGAGTGCTTTATTCTGTTTTTCCTGGAGCGCAAGATCTTCTATCAACTGGTAATCATCTTTAAGATTGGCACGGTGCGGTTCCGATCTGGATTTGAGATAAAGCAAACGATAACCCTGCTTGCCGTCTTTGGTCAGGCATGGTTGTGCAGTAGAGATCTCTCCTACTTTCATCTGGTTGATGGTAAGCGGAAATTGCGGATCAGGATCTATATCACCAAGCATATCCACGTCAATTTTTGTGGTACCGGTCTCCGGATTGATGATCAGTCCGCAATTGAATTTGGTGTCTGCATCACTCGAAAATTTGGCAGCGGCCTGGCAGAACGTCAATGAATCTTTCACGATAAGATAACGAACAGAATCGAGGCGCGATTTACTCGCGAGCAGATCTTCGGGCGCGGGCGGAATCGTGAGGAGAATATGTTTGATGGAAACTTCCTCTCCTTTTCTTTCGATCAGCAGCACAAAATGAAAGCCATAACTCGTTTCGAATACTTCCGAGATCTCACCTTCCTTCATGTTAAAACAAATGGCATCGAATTCCGGAACAAAAGTTCCGCGCCGCACATTATCATATTCACCGCAATTCCTGTTGGATCCCGGATCCTGGCTGTAAGTAACCACTGCATCACAGAAATCAAGTTGCTTTTTTATGACACGCTGGCGAACATCTTCGAGATTCTGTCGTGTAAATTCCCTGATGTCTTTATTCACTGGCGGCACGCTTACGATCTCACCGATCTCTACCTGTGAGTTGATGAAAGGTAAACTGTCTTTGGGCTGCCTTTCAAAATATTCTTTCACTTCCGAAGGAGAAACGGTGATATCGCCGGTTATCTTCGCCCGCATTTTCTGAGCGTAAAGCAGGTCGCGTACCTGGTCGTGCAATTCGAATTTAAAAGCATCCACCGATTCGCCATAAAAAACCTCGAAATCTTTTTCCGATTTGAATTGGGTGAGAAAATAGCGCATGCGCCGATCCGTTTCATTGGCAATATCCGATTCTGTTACATCGAGACTATCATGATGCGCCTGGCTGATGAGTAATTTCTGCAGCATGAGCTGATCGAATAAAGCGCCGCGCAAACTGTCGCTGAGTTGGTCAGATCCATTCTCTTTCATCTGCTCGAACGCCTGTTCCACATCGGATTCTTTGATCACTTCAGATCCCACCACGGCGATCACGCGATCAACTACATTACCTGTTTTCTGCGCAGCAATGAGCAACGGAAAAAAAAGTATCGCAGCAAAGAGAAAATATTTTTTCATTGGTTTTCAGTTTCGTGTTATTTCAATGTCTTTGTTTTCCATCGCCTCTTTGTAGATCTGTGAATTCATTTTATCAATGAGTTCTTTTTTGCGCTGGTTGAGAATGATGGTGCGGATATTCTCTTTTTCGAACGCAAGCGGGGAATGACTGTTGCTCGTCATAAAATTCTTTATGCATACATAATAATTATTCGAAGAATCGGCAACTGTTATATAGCGGTTGTTCTGCAGGAATAATTCCTTGTTGTAGGTTTCAATAGGAACTTCCTTGAGCAGGTCATCAAACAGGAGCCAGTCCTGGTCTTCGAGATAATAATTCACCGCAAACTGGCGGCAATACGTTTCGAGATCTTTCCTGTCCTGCGGTTTCTCCGATTTTATCCAGTTAGGGATCTTCTGCTGGTTCGGCGATTTTTTATTCACTTTCACATAGAGAAATTTCACGATATTATCCTTCAGTTCAAAATCGGCTGGATGCCCGTCATAATACTTCTGGATCTCATCGTCGGAAACAACGGTATCAAGTTTCTGCGCGACAAGTTCTTTTTCGTAAGCATAAATAATGAGTGAATTCCTGTAATCCTGCAATTGTTTCTCCACATCCTTCTGATCATTTCCCAGATTCTGTTCCGCTTTATGAACGAGCAGTTTTTCGCGCACCCAGGAATTAATGAACGCTTCTGCTTTTCTTGCACTGTCGTCTTTATTGAGTCCGGGAGGTATCACGTCGGCGAGATCAGCTGAATAGAGTTTATAATCAAATACTCTTGCAATGAGTTTCCCTTTTGTGGTGGAAGGAGAATGGTCGGACCCGAAACACCCGGTGGAAAAAACAACCAGCGTCCCTGTGAACAAGACGCCGGTCATTTTGAAAAGTTGCCTCAGGAAAAACGGGCCTTCGTTTTTCATCTCGGATTATTTCACCATTTTGAGCACATCTTTATTGATGGTCACGGTGTATTTTTTCTTCAGTGAATCCACCCATTCTTTTTCCAGTTGCGCCTGGTAATCGGACGTGATCACTCCTCTTGCTTCCTGGAGCGTTTTCGGTTCTGGCGGAATGATCTTCGTGGTCACCACGAAAACCACTCTGCCATCTTTCATCACATTCGCTCCCGTACCCACTTTCCAGTTGGCATCCACGAGATCGTTCTCTTTTTTATTCCACACTTTATGTTCGATGGTCACATTCAGTTGTGAATTTTTATTGAGCGTCGCAAGAATTGTTTTTTCATCTTTCTTTTTCTTCAGCATCTTGCGGAGCAGTTTCGCTGTCTTGGCGTCTTTGCAGGAATAAACAGTTGCATCGGCACGCTCATCCCACATGTATTTTGTTTTATTCGCTTCATAATACTGGCGGAGGCCAACGGTGTCCTTCACCGCTTTCGACCACACTTTTTTATCCATGAGATCGAATAACAATATTCCATCGCGGTATTCATTCATGAGATAACGGAAATCCTGGTATTTCGTTTCCAGCATGCTGTCCTCGTAGGCAACGCAGGCTTCATCCACGAATTGTTTGTACGCTTCATCCACCATCGTTTTTACATCGGCCTTCGATTTACGCACCTGGTGCGATTCGAGATACGCGGCAAAATCTTTCTGCGTGTAATGCGTTGTGCCGAGAATGAAAAGATCTTTGTTGAGATTCTTCGCTTTGTCGGCTGTCCATTTTCCCTGCCAGTAAGTACTGTCCACCACTTTGTAAAAATCATTTTTTGCCAATGGATATTCGGTGAAATTATTTTCTTTCTTCACCTGCGCAATCAGTGCGGAACGCCCCTGCATGGCGCGCTGATCTTTACTCACGCGGTTGCGGATATCATTTTTCATCTGATCATAAGGAGGAATTCCGCGTTTGTCAATTCTTTTGATAATGTGCCAGCCCCACGCAGTTTTGATCGGTTCACTCACATCACCGTTATTCTGCAATGCGAATGCAGCGTGTTCAAATGTTTGCGGCATTTTATAAAGTCCGAACCAGGGAAGTTGTCCACCATTCACGCCCGAAGTTTTATCATCGGAAAATTGTTTCGCAAGTGTTGCGAAATCTTCACCTGCTTTCACCTTCGTATAAATCTCATCGATCTTTGCTTTTGCATTTACAGAATCTTCCACTTTCATTCCCTCAGGAGCTTTTATCATAATGTGTGCAACAAGAATTTCTCCCATTGCAGGACGGCGATCGGTAACATAAATCAGGTGATAGCCGAAACGTGTGCGCACAGGCCCGCCTACTTTTCCTTTCGGAGTATTGTATGCAATAGTTTCGAAAGGATAAACCATTGAGAACGCTGTGAAGTACCCGAGATCACCACGATTTTGTTTTGCAGTTTCGTCCTGCGACGCCATGTAAGCCACTTCATCAAAAGGCGCCGGCTTTCCCCTGTATTTTTTTTCAAGCTGTCGAAGAGGATTTACAAGATTGAAAATCCTGAGCGTGTCGGCTGCGGGAGAAGCTTTTGTTATGCTGAAACGGCTGCGGAGTTTCGCATCATAATCATTGATCTGTTTTACATTGCATTTTCCTGCAACTAAATTCTGGAGAATGATCGCGCGCGTGTATGCGATCTCCGTGTCTTTCGGTAGTGCCGTTTCTTCTACGCGCACGAGTATGTGGCTCGCGCGTATATCTTCCTGCATACGATTGTAAGCTTCCATGAGCAGACTATCGTTCACTTTTTTGTCAGTGAGATAAGGTTGTGCAACCTGGCGGCGATAACCGGCAAGTTCTGTTTTGAAAGCAGTAGAAGTATCGAGTTTCAATTCCTGCGCTTCGAGAACTTTCATTTTGAAAGTCGTGAACAGGTCGAGATAATTCCGGAGCGCTGCAGTATCGTTCGCCTGGTCCTTGTTATTTTTCTTGTACACGTACATGAATTCGGACAGGTGCACCCGCTCCGTTCCAATGGTCATCAGCACGGGATCATCAGCGGCAAATGACGCGGCCGGATTAGCGGCAGTCTTCACCTGTGCAAATAAAAACGGGATTGAAAGGAGGCAGATTACGAGTGTGGAAATAAGCTTTTTCATAATGAGATCTGTGATTTTTTACAGGGAAGCAAAAGTAATGATTTTGGGCGATTGGCTATTGTTAATTAGCGGGAATGAGCAGGTAAAACAGGATTTTTCGCTGTGGTCTGAGTCAATTTCCTAACTTTGGCGCAATTATTTAAACCCGAAAAACACTTCCTTATGAAAATACATTTCGCTGCGCTGATCCCTGTTTTTTTTGCAGTGGCTTGCGGCAATGACCAACCTACCGGTAACGGCACGGATACGCTGAAAAAAGATTCGGTAAAGGGTGTAATTGAAATTCCGGAATCGAATTCCGATCTTCCTTCTCCTCTTCGTGTAGCTGCCATGTTCAAACGTTCCGGTTTGAAATATCTTCCCGGGCTGACGAATTCCGATGCGAATGCCGCTAAATATTCTTCCACTTTTGTGCGTGCTGAGAATATGGGAGTTTACAGTTCAGACATGGCTTATTCCGTGATGAACAAACAAACGAACGAGGGAACAAAATATCTTAAAACGATCCGCGAGATCGCGGGACAGATTAATCTTGGCAAGGTTTTCGAACAGGGAAACCTGTATGATCGTTTTCAGAAAAATCTTGACAATGAAGATTCGCTTGGTTCTGTGATCGCGGAAATCCAGTATCAGACAGACGAGCAGCTGGAGCAGAATCAGCAAAGCGATATGTACGGAATTATTTTTTCAGGTGCATGGATAGAAGCGATGCACATTGGCGGGCAGGTTTATGAAAAAGATGGAAATGATAATGTGGTGAATGCGCTTTTTGAACAGATGGCTGTATGTAAAAATATCATTGAAGAATTGAAAACATACGAACCGAAAAATCCTTCGATCACACCTTTACTTGCCGATCTGCAGGGTGTGGAAGATGCGATCAACAGCATGCCGTCCATGAAAAAAATAAATGCAGATCCTGATCTCTCACCCGGCGATGTACATCCGACAAAAGATGAAATTGACCCGGTGATCAAAAAGATCGAAGATGTCAGAAACAAGATCATAAACGGTTAATCCCAAAATATTAAAACTATGAAACGCAATTCTCTTTTCTTATTCCCGGCACTCGTGATGTTTGTTGCGCTTACAGGCGCATACATCCAGACGACCGATACGTGCGATACTAAAACGCTGAAGGATGATGCAAAAGCACAACTGGATCCATACACTTATGATTCCGGTAAAGTGACGCGGCTCTATTACAAAAAGAAAGATCAGCTCAAAGAGATCGAGATCCCTGTTTTTGTGGGCGAGAAATACAAATTCGTTTTCAATACGGCCGGCATTTCGCGTGCGGTAACGATCAGCATTTATAATAAAGACAAAGATGTGAAAGGACGCAAAGAAATTTTCTCCATGAAAACTGGTTCAGGCGACAAGATCCAGAGCTTTACGCCGGAAGGAGCAAAATTCAAATTCTTCGTTGATTATTCTCTCCCGGCGGTGAGCGACTCTATGCCGCCAAGTGAATGCATGGTGATGATGCTCGGTTATAAATAAGAAACCGGAATACAATCAATGAAAGCCGCTTTTAATGAGCGGCTTTTTTTATGGCTTTATCTTAGTGGCTGTTTAAAACTTTCCACGGAAGAACTTATTCACCGTATCGGGGATATTAACAATTGCAAATCGCGATGAAATTGTTCGCGAATAAGCGGTTTTTCATTGGAGAAATGAATTCCGCATAATTCGCTCAAAAAAAAAGTTCCTCTCAATTGTTTAAAACTCTTCCGGGTTTTAAACAGGTGCGTGTTTAAAACTATGAAGCACTTATCGGGGTTCACTTTTTAAAGGCGTTTACTTTTGGACGCAAACGAAAAGCTCCCATATGTCGAACGCTATTCTTGAAATGAACACCGGGGTAAAAATGATCCCCATCAATGCAGAAAGAATGCACAACGGTTGCCACGGATTTCCGAATGCCGAATTCGACAAGTGGGTGCAATTCAAATTCACCGATATTTCTGAACCGCTTGCGCAAGTGTGGACCGGGATCCCTTTCCAGTTCATTATGCGCCTCGAAGAAATGAATGAAGGAAGGCCCGTAAGGAATTACGCACTTCGCCAGCTGGCAGAGGCGATACTCGCTCACGACGAAAGTTTCGATCCGCAGCACGATTACATTTACATCTGCGAGCAGGAATAATTCTCCCCTATTTTTCGTGATCTGAATTCCGGTGAGCCGGAATTTTTTTTGCACCGTAAGGGCTATGGAGGAAAAATAAAAGTGATGGCGGAAATCAGAAGTAGTGCTGTAACACAACTAACCCCGGATGCGCCCGGGTACCCTAGCTTGCGTTCCTGAAAATTTCAAATAAAAAATGTAAATCAGAAAATCACTTCGCAGATTTCGTTTCGCCTCCGGTGAGTGCAAACTGAACGAGATTAGCGCCCATCTTGAGTGCTTTCATTCTTATTTCCTGCGAATCGTGATGCACTTCAGGACTCTCCCATCCATCGCCGAGGTCGCACTGGTAATCGTAAAAACAAACGAGACGTCCTTCCCAGATGAGGCCGAATCCCTGTGCCGGCTTTCCGTCGTGTTCGTGAATTTTCGGAGGGCCATTGGTAAAATCATACGCCTGGTGATAGACGGGGTGATTGAAAGGCAACTCTACAAAATCGAGTTCGGGAAAAACTTTTTTCATCTGCGGGCGAATGAACTGGTCGAGGCCATAATTATCCGAGATGTGAAGAAATCCTCCTCCGATTAAATAATTCCTAAGGTTTTCTGTTTCCTGCGCATTGAACACTACGTTTCCGTGGCCGGTCATGTGCACGAACGGATAATTGAAAAGTTCGGGACTTCCTACTTCCACAATTCCCTGTTGCGGATCGATGTTGGTGTGAAGATTATCATTGCAGAATTTGATGAGATTAGGAAGAGAAGTTTCGAGATTGGCATACCAGTCCCCACCACCGTTGTATTTGAGTAATCCGAGTTTGCAGGAATAAGTTGTTCCTGAAAATGAAGTGAGTAGAATAAATGCTGAAATGAAAAATAATATATTTCTGAATCTCATTTTGTTTATTTAATGTGATGAACCGCCATTATTAGCCCCGATGGGGACAGGAGTTGTTTTATAGCACAACTGGTGCGCCCGTCTGTAGCAGCAAGGACATGCGCTTCGGCGGGCAGGCTCCAGAAAAATTCAAACCGAAAATCGAAAACAGTCAACTGAAAACTATTTCTTATTGATCTTGAATTCTGTTCTCCTGTTCTTCGCATGTTCTTCCTCGGTGCAATCGATACCGTTACTACAACGATTGAGCAATTTCGATTCACCATAACCGATAGCAACGAGTCTTTTTTTATCGATCCCGCTTTTCACGAGATAATCGACAACGGCCTGCGCACGTTTTTGAGAAAGATCAAGATTTGCTTTATCCGATCCTCGTGAGTCGGTGTGTGAACTGATCTCAATAGTAATTCCGGGATCGCGCTTCATAACAGTAGCCACTTTCTCGAGTGTGATTTCCGCGGCGGGAAGAATATGCCAGTCGTTATAGTTGTAATAAATATTCTCGATGATGAGCAGCGAATCTTTGTTGGCCTTGGATTTCATCTGGAGCACCTGCAGCCACGGATCATCCACGTAAACGGTTCCGAGCGAAGATTTGTCGAGCGGGAGAATACGGAATTCAAAACGGCCACCGCTTCCGATCTTTAAAACTTTAACCACGATCCCATTTTCATTCTTGATATAAATTTTTCCGAAGCTGATGAGGCCGGGATCACTTATATTTTGCACCTGCACAATGAACGCCTTATCGGCAGGAAGATTAATGAAATTAAATTTTCCGTGATCATCTGTCTTCACTGTTTGAACTACCTGTCCTTTATCGTCGAGCACCGTGATCTCCGTATTGGTAAGCGGTGTTGAATTCTGATCCGCGCCTACGAGCGTACCGCGCATGTCCATCCGCAGGTCCACATCCTGCACGCTCATGGCTGTGAGTGTTGCCTGATCTTCCTTGAGAATTCTGAATTCCACTTTTCCGTGTGAGTCGGGAGTGGTGGACATCAATTGTTTTCCGCTTTTGTTGGTGATGATGATGCGCGAATTGGCAGAAAGTTTTGCATCGGTGGTGTCCATCATCACGATGTATGATTGATCAGGAGGAATGTGTGTGAATGCAAATGCGCCGAATTCATTCGTAGTGGTGGTCTGCATCACATTTCCCTGGTCGTCTTTCAATTCTACTTTTTTATTTGCGAGTGGCTGCGGAGGATCTCCATCAGTGAGTAAATTTCCGGCAATGGTAAGGTATTCATCATCTGCGATGAGTTGCGGTGGTTGATTCGGATCGGAAGGAAGATTCTGGAAAGTAAATTTTCCTCCCACTTCATCGAGCACTGTAACGCGAATGAGATTTCCATTCTCATCGCTCATATAATATTTCGGTCTGGAATTTATTCCCGGATCATTTTCATCGAGGCGAACGAGGTACGATCCATCGGCATTAAGATTTTCAAATACAAAATTTCCGTGCGCATCGGTGGTCGTACTCTTCACTACTTTCCCGTCTTTAGTGAGCAGATCCACTTTTGTATTGGGAAGAAGATCGGTAGAAATTTTACTTGACAGAAGATGTCCGCGTATGTTGATGAATTTGCTGGTGACTTTAAAACTATACACATCATCATCACCTTTACCACCGGGGCGATTGGAAGAAAAATATCCGCGGCTTCCTTCCTCATTGAACACGACGCCGAAATCATCGGTAGCTCCATTCAACGGCGCACCCTGATTAGTAACGTTTGTCCATTTCCCATTTTCGAACGACGCAGAAAAAATATCGAGTCCGCCGAGGCCCGGAATTCCGTCGGAGCTAAAAAAAAGCATTCCGTCTTTCCGGAGTGAAGGAAAAACTTCATTGCCCGGTGAGTTGATCTCTGTTCCTGCATTTTCCGGTTTTCCCCAATGGTCGCCGTCCTTTTTGCAAAACCAGATATCCATTCCGCCGGCGCCGCCCGGCATGTCGGAAGAAAAGAAAAGTGTTTTTCCGTCAGCGGAAAGAAAAGGATGTGCGCAGGAATAAGCGTCACTGTTGTATTCAAATTCTTCGGGTGTTGACCAATGATTTCCTTTGAGCGTAGAGAAGAAAATTTTCGGGCGATTGACAAAATGTTTTTGCTTCATCAGAATTTTGTGATCGACCCGATTGAAAGCCATTTCAGTTCCGTCGGGCGTTACTGCAACAGGCCCGTTATGAAAATCTTTATTGATGGTGCGTGAAAGTTTATCGGGTTTTGCATAAACTGCAGAATCGTCATTGTCGTTTTTCTTTTTTGAAAAATAAATGGCGTAATAGGCCCTGCCGGAAGAAGGTTCGTTCTCGCCGTTGAGTTCATCTGTTTGTCCGCGATCGGAAGCAAAAAGTAATCCGTCTTTGAAAATAGCAGGTGAAATATCTGACGTTTCGGAATTGAGTGAAGCAACATTGTGAACGGCATAGATCGGCGATTGGCTGAGCCACACCTGCATGTTGTCGAGTGCCTTTACCTGCGCCTGCGCGTTGGGATCATTGGGATCTTTGCCAATGAAAACCTGAAGTTGAGTTTTAGCTTCGTCGGTTTTCCCGTTGTTTCGCAGCATAAGCGAGTAGTAATAAAACACAACCGGGTTGCAATTGGGATTAGCCGCAACTGTTTTTGCATACCACTCTTCTGCTTTCTGATAATTTTTTGTGATGCGGTAACAATTCGCAAGATGCTCCATCGCATCTGCATCTGATTTTTTCTTCAGCCCGCGTTCAAAAAAAGGAATAGCACGTGCGAACTCCCCGGTAGAATAATAATTTTCACCGCGATTGATCTGTGCGGAGAGCGGGATCACGCCTGTAAGGGTTATGATGAGAATTAATTTTATGAATTTACTGAACATAATTTTTTTTCGGAATAGATTTTTTTAAAAGAAACGAGGCGACATGACCTGGGACTGGAAGAGATTGAGATCGAAACCAAGAACGATCTCATGCGTGCCGGACTGGTAGGTCCGCAGTTTACTCATGGTCATATCATACGAATAACCGAGTTTAATATGATTGGTGATATTGTACTGGAAAATGAAAACAAGACTTTGTTCCGTTCGAACCGATAATCCTGCCCAGAAAATTTCTTTGAATCTGAAATTGAGATTGATGTCGGCACTTCCCTCGTGAATTCCTCCTACGCTGCGAATAACCAGTGAGGGACTGAAAAGAAGATTATCATTGATCCTGAACGCGCGGCCAATCGTGAAAAATTTGTGAAGCGAAGTAACGGAAGAAAAAGTGAGACTGTCTTTTACCACCGTGTAAGCTTCGCGATTGATGTGTGTGAAAGAAAGTCCGCAATAAAAATTCTTATTATTGAAATACATTCCGAATTTAAAATCGGGATGAGTGATATTGGTAGTACCAATTCCGGCATACGGATCACTCTGGTCTTTGTATTCCACTTTTGCCCAGTTCACTTTATAATCGAGTAATCCGGCGCCGAGTCCGAAAGCAAGTTTTCCTTTTCCCAGATGAACGCGATAAGCATAATCGAGATAAGCACCCGTGGTATTTTTCGGTCCGAGTTTATCATTGACGAATTCAATTCCTAATCCCACTTTACCTTTTCTTGAAGGAGCATTAATGGCGAGCACTTGTGTAACGGGTGCACCGTCAAATCCGGTCCATTGGTTGCGATAAACGATTGCGCCGTTCAGCATTCCACGGCTTCCCGCATAAGCAGGATTCACCGAGAGCGGGTTGAACATGTACTGGCTGAATTGCGGATCCTGTTGTGCAAATATTTTTGCGCCGGAAAAAATTCCGGAAGAAAAAAGCAGCAAGTAAAAATATTTTTTCATTTGCAAAATTTTATCAATGTGAAAGTTCTACCCAACCTTTGAGCGCATCGCTCCCGATGCGGATCACGTAGTAATAAGTTCCGTCGGGAAGATCATCATTCGAACTGTCTTTACCTTTCCATACCACATTTGCATTGTCATAATTCTCACCTTTCCAGACGAGGATACCCCACCTGCTGTAAATGAAAACTTCATTGGGCTGAAAAGCATCTACATTATCGATGATCCATGTATCATTGTGCCCGTCGCCATTGGCAGAAACACCGGAATAAACAGTGATCTCGCAAGCGAGTCCGGAACTCACCACAGTAAATGGCTGAATAAAGGTGAGGCCGCTTGCATCGGTTATAGTAACAGAATAATTTCCCGGGGCAATGCTATCGGTTGTAGTTCCTGAATCGAGTGGATTCACCGACCATGCATAAGAATAAGGTCCTGTACCGCCCGCAGCAGTGATGAATGCCGCACCGTTATTTTCATTGGTGCACGCATTGGTCACAGCAATTGTAGCCGTAAGCGCGAGAGCAGAATTTGCGCCCGGCTGTTGAAATCCCTGCGTGAGAATAATTGTAGGCGCCGATGCGGTATGAACGATGACTTCGCCGGTGGAAGAAGAAAGTGACATAGAAGAAGATTGATAAAAACTTCCGGCGGAACCGACGAGCACAGGAGAAAGCGAGCCGATCTGTGCCGATAAAACTGCAGGCCGGCACATCAAAGCGATGAGCAGAATAAAAATTCCGTTTTGAAAATTAATTTTCATTTTCGGATCCTGTTTTTCGGAATGGGTAATTATTTTGTTTTCGGTGTTGCATTGACTTGCCAGCTTACTTCGATGCCGGGTTTATCGGTATGAATCACGAATTTGTTATTGCTGATCTTTTCGTAGACAACCGCCTGTGCGAAATCGGATCCGACGATCGTAAGCTGATAACGGAAATCTGAATTGGCATTTTCGAATCCGGCAGGGAGTTGTACTATAGCACTACCATTGTTATCGGTAACAATATTTCCGTTGCAGGACGAAGCGGAAGAAGAACTTCCTGAATTCAACTGCGCTTTGATAGCAGCATTATCCGCTTTAACCGAATCTATGATCAATTGTTGTTCCTGAATCGCTTCGACGAGAATCGGAGTAAGGCCTATATAATTAACTCCTTTGTAATCTATGATCGCTGGTTTTCCGGTATTAGGATCAATATCTCCGGGAGCTGAACTTTGAGCAACCAATTCAGGGAAAACTTTTTCAAGATCCTGGGCAATGAGTCCTACTTGTGTACCTGAAGAAAAATTCATTGATTTATATTCATCTCGCTTCATTGTGTAAGTAACCGGTTTCAGCAACATTACTTTATTCAGCGCACCGGTCATCGGTTGAATGTTCTCTTTGAATTTTTCATCGGAAACGTTCAGCCATGTTCCGGTGTAACCTCCGTTACCGTTACAATAGACGCCGTAATTTGTTGAACCTCCTGACGCAGTTCCGTAAACACCATACCTTGATCCAGTACCAGCGGTACCCGTTGCACTTCCAAATACTCCATAACCAGTTCCAACATATGAAGTTGAGCTAGCCAAACCATAAACTCCCATATATCCACCCTCTCCATAAACACCATAACCATAACCAGGATTGTTTACTGATTTCCCATAAACTCCATAATGATCAGAATTACCAGAAAAAGTATTTGTAAGAAGAGAGGTGTATTGTGCGGTGCCCTCGTCTACTTCAAACTTATAACCTGGTAGCATGTTTCCGATACCGACATAACCACTCGCAAGTATTGTTAACCTTGGAGTAAAGTTGGTACCGATCTGAACTTTACCTGTTGCTGTTGTATTTTCAAAATAGAAGTCGTTACCAGTCGATTCAATGAAGCCTTTATACACACCTGCTTCATCGAATTTGATTCCCGGAGTAGGAGCATCCATGTGGATAGTGGGAAAACTTGAAGTTGAAGAGAAAATATCTACAGGAGAAGACGGTGAAGATTGACCAATACCCAGATTATTCTGCATATAAACATTACCGGCGCCGAAATATCCTGCCCAGTTAGTTCCACCACCACTTGCATTTCCATAAATTCCATAAGTTGTTGATCCAGCACCGCCATTAGAAACGCCATAAACACCAACACCACCTGTTGTAGAATTATTTGTACCATTAACGGCATACGTCTCTGTGCTTGTTTCGCCCCAGAAATGTGACGTCGTTGTACTCGCATAATTCCTTGAAACTGTAACGCGCCCGTCATCGGTAATATTCATAACCGATGCAAGTGGATTCGCCGAAGAAGATGCAGCTCCACCCGGTGAAGTATAAAATGTTATTACTGACGCACCGGTTCCTCCAGCATCTCCAGTTGAAGCACCAGCCCGGAAGAAAAGTCTTCCTGAAGCTTGATTGAGGCCGAAAGCATCGCCGCCTTTTATTGTGAGATCTCCGCCATTTCCTAAAACAGTTGCGGGATTAACGCCAACAAATGCATTTGACGGAAGTGACAAAGTATAATTTGGGGACGCAACACCTATTCCAATACCAACATTGCTTCCCCAGTCAGTGAGCGCACCTGTTCCGAGAGTTGATGGCGTGATCCATCGAGCTGTGTAATTGGTAATCCCACTTCCCGTCGCAGCTGAACCCGCAGTAACAGAGAGATTTCCTGCAGGATCAGCAATTACAACACCTGGCCCGGCAAGGCTTGAAATTTTCGCAGTACCTGTTACATCAAGGTTAGCAAGGGGATTTGAATTATTTATTCCAACATATCCATTTGAACTTTTTGCATAAAGAGGCATATATCCATTTGACGGAAAAGTAAGGAACCAGTCATTGGAACTATTTATTCCATGATAAGCATAAAGAACACCTCCATGATTATAACCGAACATAACAGTTGAAGTATTGGAAGAACCGTTTAAATAAATTGAAGAATAACTAGAATTAGTTCCTTCATACCAGCCGACAATTTGCTGGGTTGTGTTAGAAGACAACACGTGTAATGGATAACCGGGAATAGAAGTACCAATTCCAACTTTACTTCCGGTAACATCATTGAATATGTTGCTAGTCGCCACCCAACCTGATCCGTTATTATATAAAGTTTGTCCATACACACCCGGTACTAAAGGACCAGTAGCGCCTGTTGCTCCGGTTGGTCCGGCAGCGCCTGTTGCTCCGGCAACTCCAGTTGCTCCAGCAGCTCCAGTTGCACCAGCCGCCCCGGTTGACCCCACTGCACCAGTTGCTCCTGCTGCCCCAGTTGCACCAGCAGCTCCTGCTGCTCCTGTGGGACCTGTAGCTCCTGCAGCTCCAGCCGCTCCTGTTGGTCCGGCTACTCCTGTTGGTCCAGCTACACCCGTAGGCCCGGTAGGGCCCGCTGGTCCTGCAGGTCCTGGTGCTCCATTAAGATTAACAGACCACAAAGCATACGTTCCTGCTCCCAAAACCGCTGTTACATTAACCGTCATTGCTCCTGTTCCGGAATTGTATGCGGTAACTGTTCCAGTCATTTGATTGGAAGCATCGAAAGCAATGATCACGGTTTGACCAATAGAATATGCAAGCCCTGTTCCGACTGTAAGATTATGAACAGCGATACTGATCGTCATACTTGTTGTTGAGGAGGTAGCATATCTGTCACCAACGGGGCCGGTTGGGCCTGTGGAACCAACAGTTCCTGTCGATCCAGTGGCTCCCGCTGCGCCTGCAGTACCTGTTGCACCGACTGCTCCTGTGGCACCTGCAGAACCCGTTGGTCCCGCAGCACCGGCTGCACCAGTAGGTCCGGCAGCGCCAACTGCGCCTGTAGGCCCCGCGGCACCAGCAGGTCCGGTTGCTCCAACCGCACCTGTTGCACCAACGTTACCCTGTGGACCTGATGGCCCGGCTGGTCCAGTTGAACCAGATGGACCCGCAACGCCAGTTGCCCCAACTGCACCGGTGGGTCCCATTGGACCGACCGCACCGGTAGAACCAGTGGCGCCAACAGCACCAGTTGGACCATTGGCACCCATAGCACCAGTTGGTCCCGTAGGGCCATATAAGGAGCCAGTTGTAATGGTATTTCCACTTCCGTAAAATATCGTCAGCGTTCCATTTCCATTATCGATAATACTTGTGATGGCATCACCGGTTGGACCTGTTGAACCTGATGGTCCTGTTAAACCAGTTGGTCCGGCAGGCCCAGTTAGGTTTCCTGTTGTTACACTATTCCCACTTCCATAAAAAATTGTAAGTGTTCCATTTCCATTATCAATAATATTTGTGATTGAATCGCCAGCTGGGCCAGTGGCGCCAGCCGGGCCCATGGGTCCGGTTGAACCAACTGATCCGCTTGGCCCTTGCGAACCAGTGAGACCGGTTGAACCTTGTACACCAGTTGGTCCCGCAGGACCCTGAATTCCGGCAGGCCCAGTTGGGCCAACAGGACCCGTTGGCCCTCCAGCAGATGCACCGGCATATAATGCGTAGGGAACAGACATAAGCTGAGTCGCATTTCCCATTGTTACAAATCCACTTCCATCATTCACTTCGACTTTCAGATAATAGGCACTCGTTGCCCACGAGATAGCATTGAAGGGAGCCGGGCTGGCTGCAGTTGGACTTCCCTGTCCCATGATCAGATTGAAAAGTCCGAAAGCATTTGTGGTTACACTATGGGTTTCTTCATAGACCAGAGTTGTAGCCGCTGCATCCGAATAAATTCCTATTCGGATTGTGAGTGCGGTATTGGTCATCTCCGCTCCAGCAGTTGTACGAGCTATAGCCTGGTAATTTATTCCCTGCGGAGGAGCTGTCTGTGCAAAAATTTCAGACGTTGCCAGTAATAAAAGGCAAACTGCGAGATGAGCGAGTCTAATTTTTTTCATGTGCAATTATTTTTGTCCACTTAATTCTACCCATCCGTGAGAGGTGTGATCACCGATGGAAATTATATAATAGTAAGTTCCATCCGGAAGGTTGTGACCTTGTTTGTCCTGTCCTTTCCAGACATTTTGAGTATTGTCATAATGCGAATTAAACCAAACTTCATTTCCCCATCGATTAAAAATTCTTACGTTACAATTCACTTTATCAGCTCCATCAATTATCCAGGTATCATTTATTCCATCACCGTTCGGTGTAAATCCGGAATAAATATTCAGTTCGCAAAGAGAAGTTGCATCCACGTTGATCGTTGTTAAAGCCGATCCTGAACATCCGTTCAAATCTGTAGCAGTAACAGTATAAGTAGTCGTAGAATTCACAGAAGTAAAAGTACTCTGGGCAGTTGAATTTCCGGACGACGGAGTAGGATTCCAATTCCACGTACAGCCCGTACAGCCCAATGCAGAAAGATAAACTGTATCCGATTGACAAGCTGTAGTATCTGCAGAACTTGTAATTACCGGTGGAGAATTCACATTGATAATAAAAATAGTTGCACTGCTTGTACAATTTGCAACAGGGAAATAAGTAGAAACAACTACATACAAATTAGTTCCTGGAATCAGAGATGAAGATGGTGGTGTGTAAGTATTTCCGGACCAATAAAGTGCCGTTTGATTGTCGTAACCGACAGGAAAAAGATTTAAAGGAGTTGAAACAACAATTGAAGGAACAGGATCTCCTGTGCAAATAGATTGAATTCCCGGACTAACAGCAGTAGGCGCGGGAGGAACAGCAACTATCAATACTGAATCCATTGCGTAAGTTGAGCAAACGCTGTTTATGGCATAAATAACATAAACATAAAATGGAGTTCCGAATGTTGTATTATTCAGAAATATATCTCCGTTGTTCGGATTAACTATAATTCCCGCACCGGTTGGAGACAACAATGAGAATACACCGGAAGGAGAAGCTGGCCCTGCACTAACATGAATCGTATCTGTATTCACACAGTAGGGAGTTCCTCCATAAGTGAAACTTGCATCGGGATAAGATTCTGAAGTGATGAAAACGGAATCCATTACACTGCATCCGGTTGTATCGGTGACCTGGACAAAAGCCCATCCGTCCGGAAGATTAAATGCAAGAGAATCTAATTGATTAACAGCAGGAACTCCTATCCAGTTATAAGTGTAAGGCGGAGCACCTGGATTTAAAATATTCACTTGTGCAGCTCCGGTTCCAGATCCGCATCCTGTTGCACTCTGAAATGTATTTGTAATTATCGGTGGAGCTATAACAATAGAAATATAAGAAGCACAATTCGAATTAGTAACGTCAATTGAATTAATAAAATATTGTCCCTGCGTGAGTCCGGAAAATGAATAGCTGCCTGTAATTGATCCGGATTGTTGCAGAACCTGGTTCATTGCATTAAGTAAAGAATACTGAAAAGTATCAGAAATATTTATGATGGATGGAGTAACCGTTACTGTTGAAGTTGCCGAATTGCAAACTCCGTTAGTTGTGATCTGTGTATTTGGCGCAATGCAACAGGAAGAAGCAGTATTCACTTCGAGAACATCATACGGCCAACAAATGGAGATCGGATTTCCATTCCCGGTTTCATCGTCGCTGTAGAGATGAATCTGAACTCCAAGATCGGATGAATTGCACGGAGCAACAACTCTCACTTTCCAGCATCCGGTCCACGTCGATAAAATATTCCCGTTATCACCGGCATTATTCGATGGATTACCATCATTATTACGATCGAAGAAAAATCCATCTGCATTTCCTGCAGGTGTATTAATATTTGTGAACCAATGCCACTGCCCTTGTGTTCCTGCAGTAACAGGAATTTGAACAGGCGTAAGTGTTGCCAAATCCCAATCCGGACCAAATTCCGGTACGATGGAATGCAGGTAAGAAGTTGTGAGTGATTCCCATTTATCAACCTTCACACACATACGAACTGTATCGCCGGGATTATACATTCCGAAAACAGGTGGCGGGTAAAAATTTACTTCCGCTTTTTTCACGCAGCCTGAACAGTCATTGAATGCTTTATATTTTAATTTAAAATCGCCGGTATTCGTCGGTGTGTCGCCACCTATCTCGAGAAAATATTCTCCATTCACGGTAGGCGTTGGAAAAGAAGTGATGATCGTATTGCCAGATGAAGTAACACATTGCTGAGGTAACAAACTGATCGGGCTTCCTTCACTGAAATGAATCTTCACAAAAAAATTATTGAATCCTGCCAGGCCATCCACTTCCACATAAACGTACGAACCTGTTGCGCGAAAACGATACCACACATCGGGCGAAGGAGCCGGAAAACAATGCATCACCGTGAAATGTTGCGGATTGAAAGTCGCACCATTGGTAGTTCCCAATATAGAATCGCAATTACCATCGGGATTATTCGGGCATAATCCCGGAGGAGAAAGTGTTCCAAGATCGCGAGCGTTATTGACACTATCGTTAACGGGCTGAACATTATTTCCTCTCACTTCTGCGTAACAAAAGATGAAAAAAAAGAAAACGAAAATAGTTTGTAGCGTTCGCTGCATTTGCCAATGCGCGGATTTTGACCGACCTCGCAAATTACAAAAAAAGGGAGAATAAAACCAACGGCAGGGTGCCGGTTTACCAACGATTAATTCACTCTGAAACCGATGACAAGAATATCATCCACCTGCTCCAGGTTTCCTCTCCAGTGCTCGATGGTAGAATCGAGCGTGTAAAGCTGATCGGACATCGGTAAATTATGGATCTGCGTAAGAAAATTCCGGAACTGGCCCACCATGAATTTTTTTCCTTTAGGTCCGCCGAACTGATCGGCATAGCCATCTGAAAACAAATAGACCGTATCTCCTTTTTCGAGTTGAATGGACTGATTGGTAAACTTCCTGGAATTTCCTTCGAGATACCCGATAGGCATTTTATCGGCACGATATTCCATTAGTGCACTATTGCGATACAGGTACAATGAATTATTCGCACCAGCCATTTGTATGAAACGTTTTTTCGGCTCGTAAATGCAAAGCGTCATATCCATTCCATCGCGCACAGCACCTTCTTCAGAACTCTGGTTTATAGTTTTTCCTGCAAGAAGATTCATTTCATCGAGGAGTTGTCCCGCATTGAGATCAGCATGCTCTTTCACGATCTGGTTGAGCATATTATTTCCGACGATACTCATGAATGCACCCGGAACACCGTGGCCGGTACAGTCAACTGCCGCTACATAGATCCTATTTCCTTTTTCATACATCCAATAAAAATCACCGCTGACAATATCTTTCGGTTTGAATAAAATAAACGAATCAGGAAGAAGCCGATTCACAACCACCGGAGGAGGAAGAATGGCATCCTGCAATCTTTTCGCATAACGGATACTGTCTGTGATATGTTTGTAAAGTATCTCGAGTTTCTGATTCTGAATTTCAATTTCTTCTTTTTGCCTGACCACTTCTTCCGTCCGCTCTACAACTTTTGCTTCGAGTACGCGCTCGTTCTCGCGCAGATCCGATCTCATTTTCAGCAATGCTTTTCCCAATGCATCTTCTTCGGAAAGCGGTCGATAGTACGATTCGAAATTGCCGGAACCCACTTCGTTCGCAAATTCCGTTGTGAGTTTCATGGAATCGACCAGACTGTTCAGCGCAACCGACATTTCTCCGATCTCATCATTCCTGTTCCTGATCTTATCGGCGGGAAGAATTCCGCGTGCCATGGAATGAAGAATTCCTTTGAGGTAATGCACGGGTTTTGTGATCGTGCGTGCAGTAAGTAAAGCGATGAATAATCCGCCCAATGGTAAAATGATGAGCAACACGATCACCACCAATTGAAGTGTCTGGAAAGATTCCAGCATTTCCTGCCGCTTGTCATCTGCAGCTGCATATTGTGATTTGATAAGTCCGTCTAGTTTTCCTTTGATGATCTTGATGCGAACACGAATGGCTCCGTCATTATCAAGCACCATCGATTGATTCGGCAAGAAGAATGAAGGATCATTGTATCGCGGCACTGAGGAAAGATCATCCATCACATTTCTCACCATGAGCCACAATTGATCGCAATAAATGAAAATGGAATCTGCATTTTTTTTATTGTCAGGTGTCCACCCACTGTAAAGTTTTGTGATGTTGCTGCGCTTCTCGCTATAATCGTCAGTGATGAGTAATTTCAGTTTAGGTTTATCCTCGCTGCTACCGGGAACATTGATCCAGTTGGTGACTAATAATTCTGAATTCGTGATGAGCAGTTTCATTTCCTGCAATGCAATAATGGAAGGCGTGTAGGTTTTGGCGATCTTATCATTGATCTCGCGGCTGCGGAAAATAGTAATGAGCGTAAGAAGGAATGCGATAAGGACGAGAAAAATGAGCACACCGAAACCAAGGAGGATTTTGCGGCCTATCGAAAAACGAAATTTCATAAATGCAGGTCGGGTATCGGTTTTTATCAATGTTGTTTACGCAGATCGTCGAGCGTCTGCTGGTAGAGTTTCGATTTCTCAAATTCATTCAGGCTGTAATAAATTCCTGAAAGAACGATCAGTGTTTCTTCTCTCTTCGGTTCAATTTCATAGGCTTTTTCTGCGAATGGAAGTGATTGTTTGAAAAGATCCACGGAATGATCTTCTACTTTGAAAACCGAATCGAGATTAGCATCGTAATCAATATCGTACATGAGATCGACTCCTTTGTTCCAGTAAAGCAATCCAAGATTATAATTCGCCGTGTAATTATCCGGATCTAATTCAAGTACTTTCATGTACGTGTCGCGCGTGAGATCAAAGAATTTCACGTTCTTCTTTTTGTTGTTATTGTAAATCGTTCCATAAGTAGACGCGAGGGCGAGATCAAATTCAATATCCTTTTTCTTCATGTCGGTTCCCGGATCTGCGATCAGCGCTGCTTCGCGATAAGAATTATAACAATTGATAGAAGTAGTAAACCTTACCGTATCAAGCGTAATCACGGCGTCATTGTAATATTTACCAGCGAGAAAGCGGACATTGTCGCGGGTAATTTTCATGCGTGCAGAAACCGTATCGAGCTGTAATGATTTTTTGAAAGCATCGAATGAAATGTTGCGGTAATTCGACTGCACGTCGCTTGCCTCGAAATGTTTGTACATCTCCTTGTACACCACTCCGTATAGATACCAGTTATCGGGATCCGTTTTAGCACCGGGCTGCTCTAGGAGCATATCGACACATTTGCGCGCACTGTCTACCTGGCCCGACTGGAGAAACGTCAGGGCAGAATTGTAGTACATGTCCGTTTGTGCGCGCAGATCCGTAATGCCGCTGAGCAACGGGAGTGCTCCGAGCATTATCAGTATTCTTAAGCGTCCGAACTTTTTCATGTTCTTTTCGCGTCCGCACCGGGCGGACATTTTTAGTTAACTATTCAACCGGTATGGCCAGGGCCACGAGTGATGAACTTACTTTAAGATTATATTTTTCTGCATTAGTTGGATTCAATTCAAATTTCTGCCGGTTATCAACTACCACAAAATTTATGGCTGATCCCTGCTTTGCACTACCGGCTTTTTCGGTTACGATAAGTGTACTTTTTCCTTTGAGTTTAGCAATGATGTCGGAAAGATTTGCGGTAACATCTGAAGTGATGTACAGTATTTGTTGCCTTCCTATTCCGTCTAATGTTGTGGTATTTTTTATTTCGATCTTCTGCGCCCCAACAGTTTTTGTTTTTGCCATGTTATTCAGCTCGGCCAGCATTGCCGCATTACTTCCATACATGTTGATCACAAAATTTCCGGTTTTGTAATCAGTGGGCCATTCAATGTATCGTGTGAAATTGTAAATGAATACCGCCTTGATGCGTGCGTTGGTATCACCGGCCGTCACCGTTTGAAAACCGAAGACGAAAGGGACCGAAAGAAATAAAAAGAAAACCAGTATTCGTTTCATAACGTGATCAAGGCAAACCTCAGGCCAATCCATTTCCCGTTTTTCGATGAAATAGCCCAATCCAACAAAGTTAATAATTCTATACACTCTGATAGCAGGGCTGGTTATCAACATTTTGGGCATGAAAAAATGATAGTACACTCCACTGGTTCGACTTTTGACAAGGATAAATTAGCTGTATGAAAAAGCGGAGAGGAATATTCTTCATCCTGTGTTGTGTACTTGCAATATTTTTTGTGGATTGCAGCGGGGAGAAACATGCGGCAAAATCTGCTGCGAATAATGATGATGTGATCCGCAAAAAATATGCAGGAATATTGGGTGTGAATGAAAAAGAGATCGCCAATATCGCGCTTTACAAATTCATTGATGACTGGTATGGGACGCCGTATGTTTACGGAGGAAAAACAAAAAGTGGTGTGGATTGTTCCGGTTTCGTTTGCAACCTGTATTCGAATGTCTATAAAAAAACTATTTCCGGTTCCGCCGCCTCTCTCAATGATGCCTGCGAAAAAGTTTCGGAAAAAAATCTGAAGGAGGGCGACCTGATCTTTTTCAAGATCAATTCAAAAACAGTTTCGCACGTTGGAGTTTATCTTCAAAACAGGCATTTTGTACATGCGAGTTCTCATCATGGTGTGATCATCAATTCTCTTGATGAAGCGTATTACACAAAATATTTTTTCCGCGGCGGACGATTGAAATAAAAAAAGATCACCGGGTACAAATGATCTTTTCAACGACACATCTTTTTATTTAGTCAAACAATTTTGAAGTGTTTGTTTTTTCAAAAGGATTCGGAGTCATGTATCTCAGTGAAATTTCAAATCCACCTTTCGCACGGGAAGCCGCTTTCAGATCCGACATATTCACATCGTAACTCATACCGATAGCAAAATCAGAAAATTCATAGCGCGTACTGATTACGATAGCATCTCCAAAACGATAATATCCACCGACTGCAAATGCAGAAGGTTTTTTTCTTCCAGTGTATTTTGATGCATCCTGCAGGAGAAACCTGATCATCATGCCGGCGTTTATCTCGCGGTGACCGGCCTGCATCATGAACAGGTATGCAGGTTCAAGGACCATGTTATAATTCTTAAGGCCGATCTCTCCTACTCCGTGTGCGACAATTTGCATTGGCAAACGTTTCGAATTATCGCCATAGAAACTATAGGAGGGCTGATTGAGATGGTGCACCGAAAATCCGATGTTGAATGAACGCTGATCATTTGAACTGAGTGTTGCATGATCTCTGCTATAGAACCAGGCAACGCCTGCGCCAATGTCAAAATAATTATGATTCGCAAATGCTGTTGATGGTTCACCGGATGAAAGAGCAGAATTGTAATGCATACCGTCATACTGATTATCCCAATTCAACTGATCGTACTTCAATGTACGCTGACCAAATCCACCATAGATCCCTGCAGAAAAAAGATTGTTAGCATTGGCTGCGAGTACGCCTGACAAATGAAGATTACCAATGTTAGATGTCATTCCTGCATCACCGGCGCAATCCGAAAATACATTTAGTCCTGCTCCCAGCCGGCTTCCGTTATCTTTTTTCAGCACAGCCATATCCGCACTTACGTTGAATGTTTTGTATGCAGATAAAGCTGATACGCTCCGCCACTGATCCTTATAATTAATGATCGCCATCACATCATGACCAAGCGCCGCTTCCGCCGGATTCATCAATAAAGAGGACTCGGTCATTTGAGAAAAATGAATGTCCTGTGCGCCCAGGGATAACGACCCCATAATAAAAATTGAGGCAGGCACAATTTTTATTGCTATTGATTTATTTTTTATCAATTCGAACATTTTTTCTTTTCTTTTATAATTATTTTACAAGAGAAATATTTCCCTGTTTTTCTATCTGTGTTCCGTCAATCATTGTAGCCCGGAGAAAATAAGAGAAAACAGCTGCCTCACACTTTTCACCTCTCCAGGTTCCATCCCATCCTTTTGTTACGTCATCAGATGAAAAAACCTTTTCACCCCAGCGATTATAGATCTCGAACTGCATCATCTTGATACAATTCCCGCGAACAAAATAAATATCGTTCTCATTATCCCCATTCGGTGAGAATGCATTCGGAAGATAAACATCACCGCAATTCATATCGACCGAAACGGTAACAGTATCCGTTGCAGTACAACCTGAAGTATCAGTTACAGTTAATGTATAAGTGGTCGTAACTGTAGGTGAAGCGATCGGGTTCAGACAAGCAGTACAACTCAATCCTGTTGGCGGCGACCAACTGTAAGTTCCTAACGAACCCGTGGCGGTAAGTTGAGTACTGTCACCGAAAATAATTGTAACTGCAACGCCGGCGTTTGCGACGGCAGAACCTGCAGAAGTAACAACAACCGTTGTATTCGCAGTACAACCATTCGCATCTGTCACCGTCACCGAATAAGTTCCTGCAGGGAGATTATTTATGGAAGAATTTGTACCGGAATTGCTCCAGAGGTAGGTATAACCAGGTGTGCCTCCATTCGCGTTTACATTTGCAGTTCCATCGGAACCACCACAATTCTCCGGCGTACTCGAAGAAGTAACTGTTGGCGCCGGATTCACATTCACTGTAACGGTGGTAGTATCTGGAGGAGTTCCGCATCCATCAGTAACAACCACTGTATAGGTTGTGGTCACATTCGGCGAAACTGTAACAGGATTGAAAGTCATCGCTCCCGGCATCCAGTTATAATTAAAATTACCATCTCCCCCGGTTGCTGTTGCTGTAAGTGTAGCAGAACTTCCTGTACATACCGAAGAGGAAGCAATATTCGCAAGGGAAAGCGGAGGATTTACATTCACTGTAATAGTTTGTGTTGGTGAAGAACACCCGATAGAATCTGTGACAGAAACAGAATAAGTAGTTGAAGTATTTGGTGAAACTACCTGTGGCCCCGGACCAACAAGTCCATTACTCCAAGTATAGGTGTATGATCCCATTCCATTCGATGGAGTGGCCGTTAATGTGGCCGATTGTCCAATACAAATTGTGGTTGAACCGGTAACCGCTAATCCAACAGGTCCGTTCACGAAAACAGTCACTGAATCACTTCCTGAACAATTATTCGCATCCGTTACATTCACAACATAAGTAGTTGTGGAAGACGGGAAAGCTCCGGTCGTGGCTGTTGAAGGAGAAGTTAAAGTTGCAGCGGGAGTCCATGAATAAATTGATCCGCCACCAGTGCTCAATTGAACTGTATCACCGGAACAAATCGTTACATCTGCCCCAGCAAAAACAGAAAGATTTGAACCAATGGAAACAGTCAACGAATCAATATTCACACAGCCATTAACATCAGTTCCCGTAACACCGTAAGTTGTAGTAACTGTTGGAGATGCAACTGGATTCGAAATGCTATTTGAACTTAGTCCGGCAGAGGGCGACCATGAATAATTTGAAGCGCCTGAAGCATTCAATTGAATAGAAGAATTCGGGCATATAGAAACATCAGGCCCGGCATTTACATTGGGAAGCGGATTCACATTCACCGCAACAGTGTCGTTATTCGAACAACCGTTTGCATCCGTTACTGTAACAGTATAATTCGTTGTCGAATTAGGATTCACAGTTTGTGATGCACCATTTGCATTCACCAGTGCTCCCCCGTTCCATAAATAAGTTGTTCCTCCATTCGCATTCAATGAAACAGTCGTTCCCACACAAACAGTTTGATCCAATCCGGCATTTGCATTCGGAAGAGCATTGACCACAACAGAAACCTGTGCATTGGCAGAACAACCATTAGCATCAGTTACCGCCACAGTATATGTTGTGTTCCCAGAAGGGGAATCTGTTTGAGAAGACCCATTGGCATTTGAAAGTCCACCTCCATTCCAAGTATAAGTTATTCCACCTGAAGATGAAAGCGAAACCGATTGTCCGGAACAAATAGTAGATGGAGAAGAAGATGCTGTAGGTACCGGTAATGGATTAACAGTAATAGTTACCTGGGCGGTGTTGGTGCATCCAAGTGCATCCGTTCCCGTTACTGTATAAGTAGTTGTTGAAACAGGAGAAACAGTTACAGTAGTTCCGCTCAATGCGCCAGGATTCCATGCGTACGTGCTCGCCCCAGCGCCTGTGAGTGTAGTTGAACTTCCAATACAAATTGAAGAACTTGCTGAAGTTGCCGTAACTGTTGGTGTTGGATTTACTGTTATAGTTACCTGAGCAGTTGATGAACAACCTGCTGCTGAAGTTCCGGTGACTGTGTATGTTGTTGTGGAAGCAGGAGAAACAGAAACCGAAGTTCCCACTAATGCCCCGGGATTCCATGAGTAAGAAAATGCACCCGCTCCGTTTAAAGTGGTGGAACTTCCGGCGCAAATTGCAGGATTGGATGCAGTTGCAGTTACTGTTGGTGTCGGATTAACAGTTACAGTTACCTGCGCGGTGGAAGTGCATCCATTCAAAGCTGTTCCTGTCACTGTGTAAGTAGTCGTTGAAACCGGAGTAACTGTAACTGTAGTTCCACTCAATGCACCGGGATTCCACGCGTAGGTGGATGCGCCTGCGCCGGTGAGTGTTGTTGAATTTCCCGAACAAATAGTTGGGCTTGCCGCAGTTGCTGTAACTGTTGGTGTTGGATTTACTGTTATAGTTATTTGCGCAGTCGAAGTACATCCTGCTGCGCTTGTTCCGGTAACTGTATAAGTTGTAGTTGAAGCAGGAGTTACTGTAACAGTAGTTCCGCTCAGCGCTCCGGGATTCCATGTGTACGTAGATGCGCCTGCGCCGGTGAGCGTAGTAGAGCTTCCTGCACAAATAGTAGGACTCCCTGCAGTTGCAGTTACTGTCGGTGTTGGATTTACTGTTACAGTTACCTGCGCTGTTGATGTACATCCTGCTGCGCTGGTTCCGGTAACCGTGTAAGTAGTAGTTGAAGCCGGTGTTACTGTAACTGTAGTTCCACTCAATGCACCGGGATTCCATGTGTACGTTGATGCACCAGAACCTGTGAGTGTTGTTGAACTTCCGGAACAAATAGTAGGGCTTG